>JAFAZM010000008.1 GCA_019239785.1 Sphingomonadaceae bacterium | reverse complement strand
CGCGAGGAAGATCATCCACAGGCCGGCGAACCAGCCGTCCTTGGCGGTGTAATAGGGATGGAAGGGCACCGTGTCCTGCGGGCTCTTCACGTCCACGCCGGTCGGGTTGCCCGAACCCGGAATGTGCAGCGCCCAGATGTGCAGGATGATCACCCCGGCGATCACGAAGGGCAGCAGATAGTGGAGCGAGAAGAAGCGCGTCAGCGTCGCCTGGTCGGGCGCGTAGCCGCCGAGCAGCCAGTGCTGGATCGGATCGCCGACGATCGGAATCGCGCTGAACAGGCCGGTGATCACTTTGGCGCCCCAGAAGCTCATCTGCCCCCAGGGGAGGACGTAGCCCATGAACGCGGTCGCCATCATCAGCAGGAAGATGACGAGGCCGAGCATCCACACCATCTCGCGCGGCGCCTTGTAGGAGCCGTAATAGAGGCCGCGGAAGATGTGGATGTAGGTGACTATGAAGAAGAAGCTCGCGCCGTTGGCGTGGGCGTAGCGCAGGAACCAGCCCTGGTTCACGTCGCGCATGATATGCTCGACCGAGTTGAAGGCGGTGTCGGCATTGGCGTTGTAGTGCATCGCCATGATGATGCCGGTGACGATCTGGAGGACCAAAGCAAGGCCGGCGAGCACGCCGAAATTCCAGGCGTAATTGAGGTTGCGCGGCACCGGATAGCCGCCGCCGATCGAATTGTGGACGAGGCGCGGCAGCGGCAGCCGGTCGTCCAACCAGCGCATCAACGGATGCTGGGGACGATATTGTTCAGCCCAGGGGAAGCTCATGGTCTAGACCTCAGCCGATGCGCACTTGGGTGGGGGTGGTGAAGGCATATTCCGGCACTTCGAGATTGCGCGGCGCCGGACCTTTGCGGATGCGCGCGGCGGTGTCGTAGACCGAGCCGTGGCAGGGGCAGAAATAGCCGCCATATTCGCCGCGCGTCTCGCCCTCCGCCGCCCCGAGCGGCACGCAGCCGAGGTGGGTGCAGACGCCGAGCGTGATCAGCCAGTTGCGATGGCCTTCCTTGGTGCGCTCGGCGAGGGTCTGCGGATCGCGCAGGGTGGAGACGTCGACCGCATTGGCCGCCTGCTGCTCGGCCGGGGTCAGGTTGCGGATGAAGATCGGCTGCTTGCGCCAGATCGTCTTGATCGCCTGGCCCGGGCGGATCGCCGAGATGTCGACGTCGATCTGGGCAAGCGCGAGCACGTCCGCGGACGGGTTCATCTGGTTGATCAGCGGATAGAGCAAGGCGATCCCGCCCACTCCGGCGGCGCTGACCGCAGCGATGTTGAGAAAATCGCGGCGGCGGACGCCGCCTTCCTCGACCACCTGGGCCGCCCCCTCGTTCGTTTCAACCGCAGCCATAACGTCCTTCAGCGTTTCGGGACAAGCGACATATTCCGCACCAGGCCTGGGCGGCTTGGCGGGCCTGATAGACGCGGGACGCGGGCTTTGCCAACTGCCATTTTTGAACCGCGGGTGAAGGGAATAGGCCGCGGGATCGCGGCCGCGGCGGCTTCGCGCGGCGGCGCGGTCCGGCCCCGGCCGCACAGGGAAATGCGTCCAGAACTCCGCCCCGGTCAGAAGAAGAGATGCGTGCGCGCCGCTTATTCTTCATGTAATGAGCAAGCAGCGCGGCCAGGCCGCGCAATGCTGGGTAGGCGACGGACATGGACGCGGAAGAGATTACCGGCGCATTCGACAAGGCAATCCGGGAGGCCGTCTCCGAGGCCGGAGCGAAGTTCGACGCCGAGACCGGCACGCGCGTCGCGAACATGACCAGGACGGCCGGCTGGGAGCTCGCCATGCGGCCCGAGCCAGAAATGCAGGAAGAAGCCGTGGAAACCGGCATCGCCGCCTATCAGCGGCTCGTGCACGACGCGGTCGCCGCGGCCAGGCAGCTCCAGCAATATCCCAGCCTCGGCAAGTTCGCGCTGGACACGGCATTGAGGCGCACCGGCCCCAACCCGCCCTTCTGGGCGGACTGAAGGGACCGGCGCGGCGCAATCGGAATTTGCTCGGAAGGCACCAGGGAGTCGTCGCGGCGAGGTTTCGCCGGATGACTCGTGAACGATATCCGCTCTAAACCTCCGCCATGCGGCTCGCGCTCTACCAGCCGGACCAGGCCGGCAATGTCGGCACGATCCTCAGGCTCGCCGCCTGCCTCGGCGTGCCGGTCGACATCGTCGAGCCCTGCGGCTTCCCCTGGAGCGACCGGGCGCTGAAGCGCGCCGGCATGGACTATGCCGAGATCGCCGCGGTCACCCGCCATGCCGACTGGGAGGAGTTCGAGCGCGGCCTCGCCGGCCGGCTGGTGCTGCTCACCACCTCGGGCGACGTGCGGCTCGACGAGGCCCGCTTCGACAAGGGGGATGTGCTGCTGCTCGGCTCCGAGAGCCGCGGCGTCCCCGCCGAGATCCATCACCGGGCGGCGCTGCGCGCGCGGATTCCGCAGGTGGCCGGCACGCGCTCCTTGAATATCGCCGTCGCCGCGGGCATCGCCCTCGCCGAAGCCTTGCGGCAGACCGAGGGATGGCCATGATCGAGCTCGACGACCAGCAACAGGCGGCGCGCGACTGGTTCGAATCGCTGCGCAATCGGATCTGCGCCGAGTTCGAGAGGATCGAGGCGGAGGCGGGCGGCGACGCGCGCTTCGTCTACACGCCCTGGGACCGGACCGACCCCGACGGCTCGCCCGGCGGCGGCGGCGTCCGCGGCACGATGAAGGGCAAGGTGTTCGAGAAGGTCGGCGTCAACGTCTCGACCGTCGGCGGCCGCTTCAGCGAGGAGTTCGCCCGCACCATCCACGGCGCCGAGGAGGATCCCAGCTTCTTCGCCACCGGCATCAGCCTGGTCGCGCACATGGCCAATCCGCACGTGCCGGCGGTGCACATGAACACCCGCTTCCTGGCGACGACGAAGCGCTGGTTCGGCGGCGGTACCGACCTCAACCCGCCGATCCCCTATGAAGAGGACGTCGCCGAGTTCCACGCCTGCCTGCGCGCCGCCTGCGCCGCGCACGACCCCACTTATTATCCGCGCTTCAGCAAATGGGCGGAGGAATATTTCTTCATTCCCCATCGCGGCGTCGCCCGCGGCGCGGGCGGCATCTTTTACGACCATCTCGAAGGCTTCTTCGACGAGCATTTCGCCTTCACCCGCGACGTCGGCGACGCCTTCCTCGACATCTTCCCCAAGCTGGTGCGGCGGCGGATGCACACACCCTTCAGCGACGCCGACCGCGCCGCCCAGCTCGCCTGGCGCGGCCGCTACGCCGAGTTCAACCTCATCTACGACCGCGGCACCCTTTTCGGCCTCAAGACCGGCGGCAATGTCGACGCTATATTGATGAGCCTGCCGCCGCTGGCGACTTGGGAGTGAGCGCGGGTGCTCGTCATGCTGAACTTGATTCAGCACCTATGAACACTGCCTACGCGAGCTGTCCGGGACAGTGTTCATGGATCCTGACTTTCGTCAGGATGACGAACCGGGGACGACCCACGGAATGACCGACCCGCTCACGCCGATCCCCCAGGGCCATGTCGGCGCGGTGGTGACCTTTCTCGAAATGGAGGCACCGCCGCCGCCCGCGCCGATCCCCGCCTCGCCGCTGCGCATCCACAGCTGGGAAACCGTCGACCCCGACCGCTACCGCGACCTGTTCCGCAAGGTCGGCGGCCGCTGGCTCTGGTTCTCGCGCCTCGCGATGAGCGACCGCGAATTGCTCGATCGCGCCGGCCAGGTCCACGAGGTGCTCGATCAGGCCGGCCGTTCCGCCGGCCTGATCGAGCTCGACTTCCGCACGCCGGGCGTCTGCAAATTGCTCTTCCTCGGCCTCGTGCCCGAGCTCGCCGGCCGGGGCCACGGGCCCTGGCTGTTCGCCGAGACGCTGGCCCGCGCCTGGGCGCCGGGCGTGGAACGGGTCGCCGTCCACACCTGCTCGCTCGATCACCCGGCCGCACTCCCGGCTTATCTGCGCGCCGGCTTCGTCGCCCGCAGCCGCGCCTTCGAGAGCTTCCCCGACCCCCGCCTCACCGGCCTGCTGCCGCGCGACGTCGCCCCGCAGCTGCCGCTGGTGGATTGACTGGCCGGAAGCCGCCCCCCAGCTCAGGATTCTCCGGCGAGCCCGGCGTAGACCCTCGCGACGAAGGCGGTGAACAGGCCGGCCACCGCCGCCTGGATCGATGCCGAAAGCAGCAGCGACAGCAGCAGGGCGAATGTGCCAGGGCGGAGCGGCCCCAATGCCAGCGCAATGACGACCCCGCCGGCGGCCCGCGCCGCGAACAAAGCCGCCAGCGAGAGGAGGAGCAGGGTCGCGAGCATCCCGAGCAGAGCCGGGCTATGCCCCCGGGTGAGCACCCAGCTGCGCCGGATGAGCCCGGCCGGCCCGAACGGCCCGGCCGCGGCCGCCGGTGTGAGCAGCAGCAGCCGGGTCCAGAGCCAGAGCAGCAGGACGAAGGCGGCAAGCCACATTAGGGCCGAGACCGCCGGCGGCGCACCGGAAGCGGCCGCATAAGCGGAGGCGAAGCCGGCGCCAAAGACGAGCAGGCCGATGCCGACGCCGACGAGCAGGGCCGCGCCGAGCAGAGCGGGCAGCCGCCGCAACGCCTCCGCGAGCCCGGCGCCCGCCTCCCCGTCCATGCGCAATGCCAGCCGGCTGATCGCCAGCGCTCCCGCCAGGCTGGCAAGCAGGACCACCGGCACGAAGAGCAGCCACGGCCCGGGCGGCGGCGCATGGCCCGGCGCGGCGACGGGCACGATCGCCTGCAGGATCGCGCCGGGCAGCGCCAGGAACAGGAAGGCGAGGCCGAACAGCCGCGCCGGCTCGCGCCGGGCGAGCGCCGCCGTCTCTTCCCAGATCGTGCCGAGCGGGAGGCTCATTCGAAGGTGGCGGCGATCGAATCCGTGCCGGCGAGCGCCCGATAAATGGCGGCGTAGAGCATGACGAGCAAAGTCGCGAACGCAGCGTTCAGCGCGGACGCCACCACCGAGGCGAGCAGCTTGCCGATCTCCTGGCCGGCGGCGAGGATGAAGACCAGGCCGGCCAAGGTGTCCGCCATGCCGACCGCGACCACCGCGACGACCGCGATCACGACGATGAGTCCGATGATCGCCCAGCCATGGCCCGCGGTCAGCGCGAAGGTGCGGCGGATCGCATCGATCGGGTTGCGGCGATTCTCCGCGACCATCACCGCCGGCACCGGCGCGATCCGGCCGATCAGGTAGAGGATGGGCGCGAACAGCAGCAGGATGACGAGGAGGACGGCGATCGGGCCGATCAGCGCCGCGGGGACGAGGATCAGCATCCCGGCAATGCCGACCGCCAGGCCGAAGAGGATCGACAGGAGGATGTAGAAGGGCGTGAGCTTCAGCGCCTGCACGAGCGCGTCGCCCACCGTGCGGCCGGGCGCGAAAACCAGCCGCAGCATGGCCAGGGTACCGACGATCGAGAACAGCCCCTGGACGAGGAACCAGGGCGCGGCCTGGCGGTAGAAGGCCATGATCAGCTCGAACATGCGGGCGGGATCGTCGCCCTGCGGCTGCGGCGGCGGCATCAGCACCGCGAACAGCAAGGCCGGCAGGAACATGAAGACGCCGGCGACCGCGGCAAGCAGGGGCGCGTGCTGCCGCAGCAGCTTCACCGTGTCTTCCCAGACGGCATTGTAGGAAAAGGGCATGCGCGCGCTCCGCTTGTCGGCCTCAGCCATAGCCCCCGCGCGCTGCCGCTTACAAGCGAGGCTTGCGCCGCGGCGCCGGCGCGGCAAGGAGGGCGCGATGGACGCGAGCGGCGCGATCGAATGGCGGGTGTCGCCGGGGCTGACCCCTTACGAGGAGGCGCTGGCCGACATGGAGGCGCGGGCCGCGGCGATTCGCGCCAGCGAGGCGCGCGAGCTGGTCTGGCTGCTCGAGCATCCGCCGCTCTACACCGCCGGCACCAGCGCCGATCCCGCCGAATTGTTCAATCCGCTCGGCTTCCCGGTCCACGCCGCCGGCCGCGGCGGGCGCTACACCTATCACGGGCCGGGGCAGCGCGTCGGCTACGTGCTCATCGACCTGGACCGGCGCGGGCGGGACGTGCGCCGGTTCGTCTGGGCGCTCGAGGGATGGCTGATCCGGACCCTCGCCGAACTCGGCGTCGCCGCGCACCGGGCGCCCGGCCGGATCGGCATCTGGGTCGACCGGGACGGGACCGAAGCGAAGATCGGGGCGCTCGGATTGCGCGTCCGCCGCTGGGTCACCATGCACGGATTCTCGATTAACCTATGTCCGGAACTTTCGCACTTCTCAGGTATCGTGCCCTGCGGTATCAGCGACTTTCCGGTGACCAGCCTCGACGAGATGGGCCTGTCCGACGTCCGGCCCCGTTTCGATCTGGCGCTCCGGCATGGGCTCGAAGAGTTTCTGTTCTCGCTCGAGGGGGGAATGGACGAAGGCGGGGCGGCGAAGGCTTGAGGGCCCTCTCCATTCCGTATAATGTGGACAGGATTTGGAAAAGCGGGCCGACCCGACCAAATCGATACTCTAGGGAGACCTTTTCATGCGTAAGATCCTCACTCTTTCGATGGTTGCGGGCGCGGCTCTGGCCGTCGCGGCGTGCGGCGGCGGCAACAAGGCCGCCAACAACACCGCGGTCGACAACACCGCGATGGACACCACTTATGACGCCAATGCCGACATGAGCATGGACACCAACATGTCCATGGACACCAACATGACCGGCGGCAACATGTCGAGCGGCAACGCTTCGACCTCCAATGCGTCGCACGGCAACACGACCACCAACACGCACTCGGCGTCGCACGGCAACACGACCACCACGACGACGACGACCACGACGACCGCGGGCAACCATCACTGAGACCCGCTCGGGATCTACGGATCGGGAAGGCCGCCGGGCAGCCGGCGGCCTTCTTCGTTTCTGGGTCCGGCCTCGTCACGAAGCCGCAGGTCGCGGCAAACAAAGGAAAAATCAGCCCAGGGGATTCGCGACGAACGGTGGCGCGAAGGCTTGATCGCGCGCGGCTTCGGAGAGATAGGGGGCGGGCATTTCCAAGTGGGAGGAATCCAGCATGCGCAAGCTCATCACCGTCGCCATGATCGCCGGCGCCGCCCTCGCGGTCTCGGCCTGCAAGCGCCAGCCGACGGTCAACAATATCACGGCCAACGATCTCAGCGCCAATATGAGCATGAGCGCGCCGGCCAACGACGCCAGCGCGATGGAGAGCGTCACCAACAGCGCGCCGCCCGCGACCAACAATCTGACCAACAGCGCCGGCAACAACAGCGTCGCCGATCCCGGCCGCGGCGTCAGCACCAACAATGTCGAGAGCAATACGGTCGGCATGTAAGCGCTTTCGCGCAGGGCGGACCGACGAACCGTGCCGCCCGCGCGACGGACGCGGGAGCGGGGCATAGGGCGGGCGGCGCCGGCTTGTTACCAATGAGCCGGGGCCGGACGGCGGAAGGGTATTTATGAGCTTGAAATCGATGGTCGCCCTGGCGGGGCTCGGCGCCGCGCTGCTGGCCGCGCCGGGAACGGCCCCCGCCCAGCTCTTCGTCACCGATCCGGTGGTGGTGAGCGGGCCGATCGAGGCGACGGACGAACTCGCCGGCTTGCCGCTGCCGGGCGCGACCCCGGTGGAAAATCGCGCCCACCTGCTCTGGAACCTGCGCGCCGGGCTCAACGTCGCCGCGCTGCAATGCCAGTTCTCGCCTTCGTTGCGCACGGTCGACAATTACAACACGCTCATCAACCAGCATGCCCGCGAGCTCGCTGCCGCCTATACCGCGCTGCAGGGCTATTTCCGGCGTGCCGGGGCGCGCGCCCCTGGCGGCAATTTCGACCGCTATTCGACGATCACCTATCAGGAATTCTCGACGATGCGGTCGCAGTTCGCCTTCTGCCAGACCGCCGCGCGGATCGGCAAGGAAGCGCTTTTCACCCGCCGCGGCGAGCTCACCAACCTGGCCGCGGCGCGGATGCGCGAGCTGCGGAGCAGCCTGCTGCCGATGGTCGACCGCTACGCCTTCGACCGCCAGCCGGTCATCCTCTCGCCGATCGTGCTCGGTGCCCCGGCCCGCCGCGACTGTTCCCAGCTCCGCGGCCGCGACCGCCGCGACTGCGAACGGGCGAACTGATCGTCGCTAACGTCACCCCGGCGAATTACGGCAATCCCAGCACCTTGTGCGTCTGCAGGCTGAGCCGCCAGCGCGGATCCTTCATCACCAGGTCGATCGCAGCGGCGAGCGCGGCCGTCTTGTCCGCGCAGTCCATCGGCTGGATCAGCAGGTGGCGGAAGTCCCAGCGGGCCAGCGCATCGGGATCGATCCCCGCCTGCGGCCAGACCAGCTTCAGCTCATCGCCGCTGCGCTGGACCACCTCGGTGCCGGCCTTCGGGCTGACGCAGATCCAGTCTAGCCCGGCCGGGGCCGCCAAGGTGCCGTTGGTCTCGACCGCGATCTCGAAACCGCGGGCGTGGAGCGCGTCGATCAAAGCGGCGTCGAGCTGCAGCATCGGCTCGCCACCGGTGATCACGACCAGCGGCCGCGGCCCCTCCCCCCAGAGCGCCTGCACCCGATCGGCCAGCGCCTCCGCCCCATAGCGGCCGCCATTCTCGCCGTCCGTGCCGACGAAGTCGGTGTCGCAGAAAGTGCATTGCGCCGCAGCTCGATCCTGCTCGCGCCCGCTCCAGAGATTGCAGCCGGCGAAGCGCAGGAAGACCGCGCGCCGACCCGCCTGCATCCCTTCCCCCTGCAGGGTCAGGAAGATCTCCTTGACCGCGTAGCTCACGGGGCCGCGGCGTAGCGGGTTGGATCGGGCAGACCGGCCTCCTCGAAACCCCGCGCGCGCAAGCGGCAGGAATCGCAAAGCCCGCAGTGCAATCCGTCCGGCGTGGGATCGTAGCAGGACCAGCTCATCCCGGCGTCGAGGCCGAGCCGCGCCGCCTCGCGGACGATCTCGGCCTTGGTCATCGCGATCAGTGGCGTGTGCACGGTGAAGCGGTCGCCCTCGACCCCC
This sequence comes from Sphingomonadaceae bacterium, assembly GCA_019239785.1. Taxonomy (GTDB): domain Bacteria; phylum Pseudomonadota; class Alphaproteobacteria; order Sphingomonadales; family Sphingomonadaceae; genus Allosphingosinicella. Next base: position 3,124 of record JAFAZM010000008.1, on the reverse strand, counting down.
GCGCGGGTGGCGAGGTTCGCCATCGTCTCGAAGGCCTGGATGAATTCGGGGCGGCAATCGGGGTAGCCCGAATAATCGAGCGCGTTGACGCCGATATGGAGGTCGCGCGCACCCGCCGCCTCGGCCCAGCCCAGGCACAGCGAGAGGAAGATCGTGTTGCGCGCGGGGACATAGGTGACCGGGATCACCCCCTCCTCCACCCCGTCTTTCGGGACGTCGATGTCGGCGGTCAGCGCCGAGCCGCCGAAGCCCCTGAGGTCGAGCGGCAGGATGATGTGGCGCTCGGCCCCGAGCCGGGCGGCGATCGCCGTCGCCGCCCGCAGCTCGATCCGGTGGCGCTGGTTGTAGTCGACGGTGAGCGCGAGCAGGCTGTGCCCGGCCTCGCGCGCCAGCGCGGCGACGACCATCGAATCCAGCCCTCCGGAGAGGAGCACCAAAGCAGGCCCGGCCATGGCGCCGCCCTATACGCTGAAGTGCGCGAAAAAGAATGGGCCGCCCCTCGGAAGGGACGGCCCAGTTCAGGCTCTCGAAGCCTGCTAGGGAGGAAAGCGTGCCCAAAAAGGCACGAACACATTCCTAGCGGCATATGGTTAAAAGCGAGTTAACCCAAAAACTTCGTCATGCCGGACCTGATCCGGCATCCAGCTGCCGACAAGAGAAGGTGGACCCCGGATCAAGTCCGGGGTGACGACTCGCTTTTCGCCTAGCAGGGCCCCGTCTTCCGCGCCTGGGCGCGCAGCGCGAAGGGGGTGCCGTTGCTGATCCCCTGGCTGTCGATCTGAACCAGCCGCGGCGTCTCCACCCTGAGATCGGCGCGGCCGCGGCCCATGCCGGGGCAGACGAAGCCGACCGTCACGACATGGTCGTTGACCCCGAGAATCTCGCTGCTGCAGGGATGGGGCGCGTTGAACGGCTGGGCGAGCAGGGTCGGATCGCCGAGGCAGACGGCGCCGATCGCCGCGCCGTTCGGCGCGCGCAGCTCCCAGCGGCCGCGCTCGACCTGCGCCAAGGGTCCGGTCTGCTGGGTCGCCGCAGGCCAGGAAGCAAGCAGCAAAGCCACGGACATCGGGATCGACACGCGCATCACGCCACTACCCTCCCGCTGCGGAGATAGGAGTTAATTACGCCAGCGCAATGTCGAAGATTTCACGCCTCCAGATCGTCGAGGCGGATCGGGAAGATGCGGGAGCAGAATTCGCAATCGACATTGATCACCCCGCTTTCGTCGACCATTTCGGCCCGCTCCTCGGGCGAGAAGCGGCCGAGCACATGACGGACATGCTCCGGATTGCAGCGGCAGCCCCTCGAAAGGGGGACGCCCGCAAGGACGCGGATCTCCTCCTCGTCATGGAACAGCCGCCAGAGCAGGGCCTCGAGCGGCAGCTCCGGATCGGCGAGCTCGCCGGCGCGAATGGTCTCGCCGAGCACCCGCACATGCTGCCATTCGGGATGGTCGAGCCGGGTGTGCAGCCGCTCGCGGCCCTCCTCGCCCTCTGGGAGGTGTTGGAGCAATATGCCGCCGGCGACGCGGCCGCTGTCGTCGACGGCGACGCGGACCAGGCTTGGGATCTGCTCGGACTGGCTGAAATAATGCTCGACCGCCTCGGCCAGGCTGCCGCCTTCCAGCGGCACGATGCCCTGATAGCGCTCGTTCGATACCGCCTGATCGAAGGTGATCGCCAGATAGCCCTTGCCGAAAAGGGAGAAGAGCGAGGGCTGGCCGGGCTGCTCGGCGAGCCGATCGGGATCGAAGCGGACATAGCCGCGCAATTCGCCGTTGCGGTAATCGGCGACGAGCAGGTCGACGATGCCGTTCTCGGTCTGCGCCTGCATGGTGAGCTGGCCGCCCGCATCCTTCAGCATCGCGCCGAGCAGGGCGGTCAGCACCAAAGCCTCGGAGAGCAGGCGCGCGATCGGCGCCGGATAGGCGTGGGCGGAGAGCACGTCCTCGAGCGCCGGCCCGAGCCGCACCAGCCGCCCGCGCGCATGCCGCTGCGGCAAGGCGAAGCCCAAAGCCGCGTCCACGGCCGCGGCCGTTTCTTTCCTCTGTTCGGAAGCCATGGCGGGGATGTGGCGACGATGCGGCCGGGTTCAATAGGCCAATGCGAACTCCCCTCCCTGACAAGGGAGGGGTGGGGGTGGGTTGACGAACGCAGCGGCTCGATGCCGATGCGTTCGTATCGCTGCGATGCCGATGGCTCGCTCCGCTCACCACCCTATCGCGGGCGCTGGACGTGGAAGCGTAGGAAGGCCCGGCGCTAGACCAAGTCGGCGGCGGGATCGGCGAACCGCTCAAACAATTCCTGAAGCGCGGTGAGCTGACCGACAAACTCTTTCAATTCAGCGGGCGACGTGGTCGTGCCCGCGACGCTGACGGAGCGTAGGTCAAAATTCAGGCGAAGCTTGCCCTTGTCCGCAGGCGCTTCGTCCCGGCGCCCTGCAACGTCCTTAATCGGTTGTTCCATCATGGCTTCATCTTCCTCATCAAAGTCGGAAGACGAATCTGCGTCGGCGGGCGCGCCCTGCCCATAACTTTCGGAAACCCCGGCATCGGCTAAAAAGCGGTTTGTCTCTCTGTAGCTGCGCAGCACCGCCGGAATCGCGGAATCGGTGAACCCCTCTTTAATCAAGAATGAGGTAATCGTGCGCTCGGACGGATCATCGAAACTGTCCCGGATGCGCCGGAACAGCGATGGCGACGTGCCAGCCTTGGCGATTGCCTCCCGCTTTTCGCCCTCTTCGCTCCAGTGCAGGATGGACACGGCGTTCTTCGAGACGCGGATTTGGCCCTTCGCCACCTTGTCGATGAGCCCGTATTGGCTAAGGGCGCCCATCAGTTTCATGGTACGACCAGTTAGTCCAGTGTAACCCATATGTTTAGCTGCCACCTCTTTGTCGATGGCGTTCTGCCGATCCTCGCGAAATATTTTTCCTACAAGGTCAATGGCTTGCCCGAGCGGGATGGTCGGGAAGTTTGGGCTTCGCATTTTCCCCACGTCAGCTCTCCTGTTAGCTACTAAGGCCATCTAGACCATAAGCCGGAAAATTGCAAGGGAACGAAACGTGGCCTTTGCTTAAATCGCTTGCCGTTAGCCGCCGATATCCGTATAGGCTGAGTCGCGGG
>JAFAZM010000404.1 GCA_019239785.1 Sphingomonadaceae bacterium | reverse complement strand
ATGCGCCGCTCCCCCTCGGTGATCCTGCCCTCCTCCTGGATCACCCACGATCCGACGATGCGCTATTACGACAAGCTGGTCTGGTACCAGCGCGCCTTCACCGTCCAGCGCCGGCCGGGCGGCCGCGCCTTCCTCCGCTTCGGCGCGGTCGATTATACCGCCTACATCTATCTCAACGGCCATTTCGTCGGCCGGCACGACGGCGGTTTCACCCCATTCGCTTTCGAGGTCACCAGCCTGCTGCGGGACGGCGAGAACCGGGTGACGATCGGCGCCGACGCCGAGCGCAGCGCCGACACGGTGCCGCCGCCGGTCACCGACTGGGAGACCTATGGCGGCGTCACCCGGCCGGTGCTGCTGATCCGGACGCCCGCCACCTATGTCGACGACGCCTGGCTCCGCCTGACCCGCGACGGCCGCATCGCCGCGACGGTGCGGCTCGACGGGCCCGAGGCGGCGGGGCGGCCGGTGCGGGTCGAGATCGCCGGCCTTCACTTCGCGATGAGCGGGGTCACCGGCGCCGACGGCAGCTGGACCGCGACGGTGGCGCCGCCGCGCGGCCTCCGTCTCTGGTCGCCCGCCAGTCCGACCCTCTACGACGTGCGCTTCGCCGCCGGCGGCGACGTGCTGCGCGACCGGATCGGCTTCCGCACGATCGAGGTGCGGGGCGAGGACATCTTGCTGAACGGCCGGCCGATCTTCCTGCGCGGCGTGAGCCTGCACGAGGAGGAATTGGGCGAGAACCCGACGCGCGCGATCACGCCGGCCGCCGCCCGCGCCCTGCTCGGCGAGGCGCGTGACGGGCTCCACGCCAATTATGTCCGCCTCGCCCATTATCCGCACAGCGAGGTGATGACCCGGATGGCCGACGAGATGGGCCTGCTCGTCTGGAGCGAGATTCCGGTCTACTGGCGGATCGCCTTCGACCGGCCGGCGACGCTCGCGACGGCGCGGCACATGCTCGCCGAGAATATCGCCCGCGACCGCAACCGCGCCTCGATCGTCCTCTGGAGCGTCGCCAACGAGACGCCGCAGGGCGACGCCCGCCTCGCCTTCCTGCGGGCGCTGGTCCGCGACGTGCGCGCGCTCGACGACAGCCGCCTGGTCACCGCGGCCTTGCTCAGCCGCCGCGAGGGCAACGTCCAGACGATCGACGATCCCCTGGTCGGCGATCTCGATGTGATGGCGGTCAACACCTATAACGGCTGGTACACGGCCGACCCGCTCGCCAGCCTGCCGGCGATCGAATGGCGCTCCGATCGGCACAAGCCTTTGATCTTCTCCGAACTCGGCGCCGACGCGCTTGCGGGCTTCCACGATGCCTCGGCCAGCCCGCGCAAATTCTCCGAGGAGTTCCAGGCCGAATATTACCGCCAGACCCTGGCGATGGCCGACCGCGTCCCGTTCCTGCGCGGCATGTCGCCCTGGATCCTCAAGGATTTCCGCACGCCCCGGCGCCAGCATCCGGTCTTCCAGCAGGGCTGGAACCGCAAGGGCCTGATCTCCGAGACGGGGCGGCGCAAGCTCGCTTTCTATGTGCTGGCGCAATATTACCAGCGCCGCGCGGCAGCGCATTAGGCGCCCCTCCCTGCGAGGGAGGGGTTGGGGGGTGGGTCAGCTAAGGGGCGGCTCGATGCCGCCGCTTAGCTCGATACAGGAGTCTTTTTGGCGCGCGGACGCGCGCCCCCACCCCTCACATCCCTCCCTGGAAATCAGGGCGGGGAGGTCCCAAGGGCGGTTGCCCACTGCGCGCGGCGGGGCTAAGCGGGCGCCGTCCGCCGCGTCCTGCGGCTCCTCGCTTTGAACTCGCCACGTCGGGAGGGCTGCATGGCTCGCAACAAGATCGCGCTGATCGGCGCCGGCAATATCGGAGGCACGCTCGCCCATCTCGCGGCGGCGAAGGAATTGGGCGACATCGTCCTGTTCGACGTCGTCCAGGGCGTGCCGCAGGGCAAGGCGCTCGATCTCTCCCAGTGCGGCCCGATCGACGGCTTCGATGCGAAGCTGAAGGGCAGCCAGGATTATGCGGACATCCAGGGCGCCGACGTGATCATCGTCACCGCCGGCGTCGCCCGCAAGCCGGGGATGAGCCGTGACGATCTGCTCGGCATCAACCTCAAGGTGATGAAGGCGGTCGGCGAGGGCATCAAAAACAACGCGCCGGACGCCTTCGTGATCTGCATCACCAACCCGCTCGACGCGATGGTCTGGGCGTTGCGCGAATATTCCGGCCTGCCCCATCACATGGTGGTCGGCATGGCCGGCGTGCTCGACAGCGCCCGCTTCCGCACCTTCCTCGCCGAGGAGTTCGGCGTCTCGGTCGAGGACGTCACCGCCTTCGTGCTCGGCGGCCATGGCGACACGATGGTGCCGATCGTCGAATATTCGACCGTCGCCGGCATTCCGATCCCGGATCTCATCAAGATGGGCTGGTCGACGCAGGAGCGGATCGACGCGATCGTGAAGCGCACCCGCGGCGGCGGCGGCGAGATCGTCGCCTTGCTCGGCACGGGCTCGGCTTATTATGCCCCGGCGACCAGCGGCATCGCGATGGCAGAATCCTACCTCAAGGACAAGAAGCGCCTGCTGCCCTGCGCCGTCCACCTCAGCGGCCAGTACGGCGTCGACAATCTCTATGTCGGCGTGCCCTGCGTGATCGGCGCCGGCGGCGTCGAGAAGATCGTGGAGATCGAGCTGAACGACGAGGCCAAGGCAAATTTCCAGGTTTCGGTCGACGCGGTGAAGGAGCTGCTGGAGGCCTGCAAGGGGATCGATGCCTCGCTCGCTTGATCTGACGGCTCTCGCCGCGGTGATGGCCGCGACTCCCATGGCCCTTTGCGCCCGGGCGCCAGCGACCGTCGCTCCTTCGGCGCTGGCCCAGGCTGCGCTTGTCTGCCGCGGCATTCCGGATGAAACGGGTGCGGCCGAGCGCCGGATTGCTGAGCTCGGCTGGCCGCGTGCGGGCAGTGGCCGCGACGCGCAGCTGCCTATGTTCGAGCGGAACGGCATCGTCGTGATGGTGATCCCACCCGACGCGGAAGGGCATCCACTATCCTGCGGCGTGATGGCGACGGTCGGCCGCTCAACCAGCCCGGCGGATCTCACGGCGGCGGTGTCCGCCGCATTCGGACGGCAGCCGGGGTCTGGAGAAGCCGCCGGCGCGCCCGTTTGGGAACTCGAAGCCGGTCAGGTCGTCGCGGTCGCCAGGGACGACGAAGGCGGCGTCCTGTTCACCTTCTGGTATCCCCGCGCCGCGGCTCATTAAGGGAAATCCATGTCCATCCTCGTCAACGCGAACACCAAGGTCATCACCCAGGGGATGACCGGCGAGACCGGCACCTTCCATACCCAGCAGGCGCTCGCCTACGGCACCAAGATGGTCGGCGGCGTCACGCCGGGGAAGGGCGGCCAGACCCATATCGGCCTGCCGGTCTTCGACACGGTGGAGGAAGCGGTGCAGGCGACCGGCGCCGATGCGAGCGTGATCTACGTGCCGCCGCCTTTCGCCGCCGATTCCATCCTCGAGGCGATCGAC
>JAFAZM010000290.1 GCA_019239785.1 Sphingomonadaceae bacterium | reverse complement strand
GAACAATATGTGATCTGCCGCGACGACGAGGAAGAAAGCGCGCGCTGGCACCAGCGCCTGCTCGCCAATGCCGAAGGGATGCTGCAGGCGCTCGAAATCCCCTATCAGGTGGTCGAAACCTCGACCGGCGACATGGGCAACGGCAAGTATCGGATGAACGACATCGAATCCTGGGTCCCGAGCCTTGGCAAATATCGCGAGACGCACAGCTGCTCGACGCTGCACGACTGGCAGGCGCGACGCGCCAATCTGCGCTGGCGGGACGAGGAGCGGAAGGTGCGCTTCGTCCACACGCTCAACAACACCGCGCTCGCGAGCCCACGCATCCTCGCCCCCTTGCTCGAGAACCATCAGCAAGCGGATGGGCGCGTGCGGATGCCCGCGGCACTGCAGGGGCTGATGGGGGGCGAATATCTCTGAGCCGTTCCGGCCGCCGCTCTACCGGCTGATGCTGGAGGGCGCGGCCTTGTGGGCGCGGGTCTACAAATCGTTCGGCAGGCTCGGCGCGCGCGGGCCGGCGGACGGGCCCAAGCTGATGGTCATCCCCGGCTTCCTCGCCAACGACCGCACCACTTTGGGCCTGCAGCGCGCGCTCGCCGAGGCGGGCTGGCGGGTCACCGGCTGGGGCCTCGGCATGAACAAGGGCGCCACGCCGGACAAGCTGGAACAGCTTGCGGCGCAGATCGAGGCGTTCGGCGGCGGCGACAAGGTCATCCTGGTCGGCTGGAGCCTCGGCGGCATCTTCGCCCGCGAGGTCGCCAAATTGCGCCCCGAGCTGGTCGAGAAGGTGGTGACGATGGGCTCGCCTTTCTCCGGCGATCCGCGCGGCAACAATGTCTGGCGGCTCTACGAGCTGATCGCCGGCCATCCGGTCGACGATCCCCCGATCGAGGCGAACCTCGCCGAGAAGCCGCCGGTGCCGACCCTTGCGCTCTGGTCGCGGCGCGACGGCATCGTCTCGGCGGCCTGCACCCGCGGCCAACCGCACGAGAGCGATCGTCAGCTGGAGGTCGATTCCAGCCATATGGGCTTCGCGGTCAGCGGGCATTCCTATCCACAGATCATCGCGGCTTTGCGCTCTTTCTAAGATCCTCCCCGGGGACGGGGAGGGGGACCATGCGCAGCATGGTGGAGGGGGGGCACGTTTAAGGCGCCTCTTCCTCCGGGCCCCCTCCACCACGCCGCTTCGCGTCGCGGTCCCCCTCCCCGTCCCGGGGAGGATTTAAGTGAGGAACGGCGCCGCCACCTCCGGCGGCACCCGGATCGGCCTCCCCGTGGCCTTGTCCAGGATCGCCCAAGTCGTCTTCGCCTTCACCCTGACCTTCCCGTCCGCGCCGACGAACTCGACATGACGGTCGAAGCGGGCGCCCTTGGGTGCCTCGCCGACCCAGGTGCGGCCGGTGACCGTCTCGCCTGGGCCGAGCGCGCGCAGATAGTCGATCTCGTGCCGGATCACGACCCAGACATAGGCCTCGGCATGCTCCGGCGGCGCGACCGCGTACCAATGGGCGGTGGCGATGTCCTGGATCCAGCGCACCCAGGCGGCATTGTTGACATGGCCGAGCTCGTCGATCTCCGCGTCGGTCGCGGTGAAAAGCTGCTCGAACGCGCTCACAGCAGCCGCGGCCGGCCGTCCTCGGCGCGGGCGTAGCGCACGCCGGCGCGGCTGAAGAGCGAGGCGATCACCGACGCCGGATCGGGCGCGCCCTGGTCGATCAGCCGGGCGATGTCGGCGGCGAGCGAGGGGTCGTGCGAGACGCGGGTGAGGCCGGCCAGCCATTCCTCGCGGGTGAGCACGCGGTCGGCGCGATTCTCGTCGACCAGGCGGCGGACGAAGGCGCCGAACGGGCGGTGCGAGGCGGCCTCGGCGACCAGGCCGAACACGGTCCCGCAGGCATAGGACGCGCGCTGGTCGCCGCTCTCCTCGGCGGCGGCGACGCCCCGGCCGGCGCTGATCCGAACGCAATCGTCGATCGCCTTCTGCAGCTCGGCGCGGCCGTCATAGGCGGGCTCCACCTCGGACACGAGGCGGAAGGCGAGCAGGTCGGCGCCGCCCTCGGTGATCCAGGCATCGCGCGCATATTGATAGGCGACCGCCTCGCCGAGCCAGAAATGCGCCGATTCGTGGGCGATGAACCAGAGCGCATGGTCGCGCAGCCCTGGATTCTCGCGCAGCACGCCCTCGCCCTCGAAGGTCATCTGCAAGAGGTTCGGCAGCACGCTGCCGGTCATCGCGACGCGGCGCGGCGTCGGCCCGGCCCAGCTCACCATCAGCACCGGCTCGGCGCCCGGCGGCGGGCCGAGCGCGGCGGAAAGGTGGCCGAGGATCGCCGGCGTGTCGCGGACCAAAGCGTCGCGGAGCCAGGCGGGCAAAGCCGGATCGATGATCGCGGCGATTCCGCCGGAGACACGCGGCGCGGCGGGGCCGAACAGGACATAGGTGCCGTCCTCGTCGTCGAGGCTGATCGAGGACACGCGGCGGCCGGCATAGAGGATCGGCCCCGCCTCGTCGCGGAAGCTGGCGCGGGTGCGGGTGAAATCGAGATTCGGACCGCTCAGGTCGGGCGGGAGCTGCTCGGCGGCGGCCGGATCGGACAAGGCGAAGAGGTCGAACTGGCGGCTGAACAGGGCGATCGCGCCGGTGCTGAACGCAAGCGCCGGCGCGGAATCGGAGAGCAAATCGTGCGCGAACGGGCGGAAGCGCAGCCGCACCTCGGCCGGCACCGGCGCCCCATTCTCTGCGACCAGCAGGTCGAAACGGCCACGCCGCTCGAGCCGCACGCCTGGCGTCTCCACCGTCCAGTCGTGCTCACGCCAGGGCAGCTCGCCGTCCCGCGTCGCCGAGGAGTGGACGAAGACCCAGGCCGGCGCCGGCCGCGGCAGGTGGAAATCGGCGGTCCAGAGCTCGCCATGCCGGACCACGTCCACCGAGGCGGCGACCGGGGCCGGTGGCGCCGCACGCGGCCGCTGCGCCGCGCAGCCGGCCAGGCCCAGGGCCAGCAGCAGCGCGAGGAGAGATCGGCTCAATGCATCTCCTCGAAGCCCATCTGGCTCAGGATGAAGGCATATTCCTCGGCCGTCTCCTCGAGCGCGGTCCAGCGGCCGCTGCGCCCGCCATGGCCGGCGCCCATGTTGATCTTCAGCAATTCCAGATTGTGGTCGGTGCGCATCGCCCTCAGGCGCGCCGCCCATTTGGCCGGCTCCCAATAGGTGACGCGGGGATCGTTGAGCCCGCCCGAGATCAGCATCGGCGGATAGGCGCGGCGGGTGACGTTGTCGTAGGGCGAGTAGGACAGCATGTAGCGGAATGCCGCCGGATCGGTGATCGGATTGCCCCATTCGTTCCATTCGCCTGGGGTTAGCGGCAGGCTCTCGTCCAGCATGGTGTTGACGACGTCGACGAAGGGCACGTCGGCGACCACCGCGCCCCACAGCTCGGGCGCCTGGTTGACCACCGCCCCCATCAGCTCGCCGCCCGCCGAGCGGCCCTGGATCGCGATCCGGCCGGCGCCGGTATAATGTTGCGCGATGAGCCCCCGCGCGGCGTCGACGAAATCGTTGAACGTGTTGGTGCGCCGGTCGAGCTTGCCCTGCAAATACCAATTGTAGCCCATCTCGTCGCCGCCGCGGATATGGGCGATGGCGAAGGCGTAGCCGCGGTCGAGCATGGACAGCCGGTTGGTGCTGAACGAGGGCGGCGTCGCATAGCCGTAGGCGCCATAAGCGTAGAGGAAGAGCCGGCCCTGGCCGTTCCTCTGGAAGCCGCGGCGATAGACGATCGAGACCGGGATCTGCCTTCCGTCGCGCGACGGCACCATGATCCGCTCGGTGACGTAGCGGCCGGGATCGTAGCCCGACGGGATGGGCTGCACCTTCAGCGTCTCGAGCCGGTTCTCCGCCGGATGATAATCGTAGACCGTCGGCGGAGTGACCATCGAGCTGTAGCTCAGCCGGTAGGCGGCCGGCGCATATTCGGGATTGGCGCCCAATGAGACGGTGTAGGCCGGCTCGGCGAAGGGGATGCGGCGCTCGCTGCCGTCATAGGCGCGCAGGCGGATCTGATCGAGACCATTCACCCGCTCGGTGATCGCGAGATGATCGCGGAAGGCGGTGATGCCGCGCAGATAGACCGTATCCGAACCCGCGATGATCGTATGCCAGTCGCCGGGATTGGCCGGATCGGCCTCGGCGATGCGGAAATTGACGTGATCGTCGTTGGTGAGGATCCACAATTTGCCGTGGCTGGCATCGACGCTGTACTGGATCAGCGGCCGGCGCGGCATGATCAGCACCGGCGGCGCCTCGGGATGGTCGGCAGGGACGAAGCGGACCTCGTTCGAGCTGTTCTCGCCGGTCGAGATCAATATGTAGCGGCGGTCCTGGGTGCGGCCGACATCGACGGTGAAGGCGAGGTTCTGCGTCTCCTCGTAGAGCGTACGGTCGCTCGCGGCCGGCTCGCCGAGCCGATGCAGCCGGGCGCGATAGGAGCGCCAATTCTCGTTGACCTCGGTGAACACCACGCCGCGGCTGTCCGCCGTCCAGACCGGCGCGCCGATGCCGACCTGGGTGACGGTCTCGACGTCGCGGCCGGTGGCGAGCTCGCGGATGCGCAGGGTGAAGCGCTCCGCCCCGCTGTCGTCGACCATCGTCGCGGCGTAGCGGCCGTCGGGGCTCACCTCCATCGCGCCGAGCCGGAAATATTGCTTGCCCTCGGCCGCCGCGACCTCGTCGAAGATCACCTGCGGCGCGCCGCCGGCGGCCGGCCGCCGGTACCAGGTCCGGTATTGCGCGCCGGGACTGAACGCCCACCAATAGAGGAAGTCGCCGTCGCGGACCGGGACCGAAGAATCGTCCTCCTGGATGCGGCCGCGCATCTCGGCGACGAGCTGCTGGATCAGCGGCCGGTGCGGCGCCATCGCCGCTTCGTAATATTCATTCTCGGCGCGCAGATAGGCGAGCACGTCGGGATCGTCGACGACCGGGTAAGATTCGTCCTTGAGCCAGTGATACGGGTCCTCGACCCGCACGCCGTGGCGCTCATAGGAATAAGGGCGCTGCTGGGCCATCGGCGGCGGCGGAAGCTGGTTCTGGGCGGTCATCGTCTCACTTCGGGTCTGGGCCGCCGCTGGTGCGGCGAGGAGCAGGAGGGCGGCGAGCAACGGGCGCATGCTTGGCTCCTGGTCGGGGGCGCCGGGCTGGCGCGGCGGCGGGAAGCGGCTTATCTAGCGGTCCTCCAGTCTATCGGGAAAGCCCCATGTCGACTTATGAAGCGCGCCTTTCCGCCCTCCGCGAGCAATTGAAGGCCGACCGGCTCGACGGCTTCGTCGTGCCGCTGACCGACGAGCATATGAGCGAATATGTCGGCAGCTACGCCCAGCGCCTCGCCTGGCTGACCGGCTTCAAGGGCTCGGCCGGCTCGGCGGTGGTGCTGCCCGAGGAAGCGGCGATCTTCGTGGACGGCCGCTACACCTTGCAGGTCCGCGACCAGGTGGACGGCAATCACTGGAGCTATCAGTCGGTGCCGGAGACGAGCATCGCCGACTGGCTCAAGGTCCATGCCCCGGACGGCGGCCGGATCGGCTACGATCCCTGGCTGCACACCAAGGACTGGGTGGAGAAGGCGCGCGAGGCGCTGGCGGAGAAAGGCGCGGAGCTGGTCGCCGTCCGCCGCAATCCGATTGACGCGGTCTGGGCCGACCAGCCCGAGCCTTCGAAGGCGCGGCTGATCGTCCATCCGGACGAATATGCCGGCCGCTCCTCGGCCGCCAAGCGCCAGGAGATGGCCGACTGGCTGAAGGAGCAGAAAGCCGACGCAGCGGTGCTCGCGGCGTTGGATTCGATCGCCTGGACGTTCAACGTGCGCGGCCAGGACGTCGAGCATACGCCGGTCGCCCTCTCCTTCGCCCTGGTCCATGACGACGGCACCGCCGATTTGTTCGTCGCCTCGGAGAAGATCGGCGACGACGTCCGCCAGCATCTCGGCAACGGCGTCCGCGTCCACGAGCGCAGCGCCTTCGCGCCGGCGCTCGCGGCGCTCGCCGGCAAGACGATCGCGGTCGATCCCGAGCATTCGGTGGCGGCGATCTTCGAGGCGCTGGAGAAGGCCGGCGCCCATGTCGTTGCGCGGCGCGATCCTTCGATCCTGCCCAAGGCGATCAAGAACGGGGTCGAGATTTCCGGCCATCGCGCCGCGCAGGCGCGGGACGGCGCCGCGCTGTCGCGCTTCCTCCACTGGCTTTCGGTCGAGGCGCCCAAGGGCGGGCTCGACGAGATCAAGGCGGCCGAGAAGCTCCACGATTTCCGCCGGGCCTGCGGCGACCTGCGCGACCTCAGCTTCGACACCATCTCCGGCGCCGGCCCCAACGGTGCGATCGTCCACTACAAGGTGACCGAGGAGACCAACCGGCCGATCGAGATGGATTCGCTCTACCTGGTCGATTCGGGCGGCCAATATCCGGACGGCACCACCGACGTGACCCGCACCGTCGCGATCGGCACGCCGACCGCGGAGATGCGCGACCGCTTCACCCGCGTCCTCCAGGGCCATATCGCGGTCGCCCGCGCGCTCTTTCCGGAAGGGACGCGCGGCTCGCAGCTCGACAGCTTCGCCCGCCAGTTCCTCTGGCGGGCCGGGCTCGATTATGCCCATGGCACCGGCCATGGCGTCGGCTCCTTCCTCGCCGTGCACGAAGGGCCGCAGCGCATATCGCCGGTCGGCAGCGCCCAGGCCGGCGGCAACGAGCCGCTCAAGGCCGGGATGATCATCTCGAACGAGCCCGGTTACTACAAGACCGGCGGCTACGGCATCCGCGTCGAGAATCTGGTCCTTACCGTCGAGGCCGCGCCGGAGAGCGGCTTTGCCGGCGAGAAGAAACTGCTCGGCTTCGAGACGCTCACCTTCGCCCCGATCGACCGCAAGCTGATCGAGACCGGCCTGCTCTCGCCGGCGGAGCGGCAATGGGTGGACGAGTATCACGCCCAGGTGCTGCGCATCGTCGGCCCGCAGCTGGAGGGCGACGCGAAGGCCTGGCTCGAAGCCGGCTGCGCGCCGCTTTGAGGTTTCGCGCCCGAGCCTGACGCCAAGGAGTCATCCCGGACTTGATCCGGGATCCATGAACACGGTGCCGGGCCAGATCGCGTAAATCTTGGAGACAGATCGTCACCCCGGACCTGATCCGGGGTCCACCTTCTTGCGGCCTATGCTGAAAGAGAAGGTGGATGCCGGATCGAGTCCGGCATGACGAGGGGATCTTGGCCCCGCCTCGGATTTAGGCTTTCTCTTCCGTGTTCATGGGTCCCGGCCTTCGCCGGGATGACACTGTATCTTCCGCGCGCATCTCCCGCGCCTGCGCTTTCCGCCGCTTCAGATTCTCCCGCAGCGCGGCGGCGAGGCGTTTGGCGCGTTCGTCATCCTGCTTCGCCATGGACCTGCCTTGACATCATCCGAGCTGTCCGGCCATAGGCCCGCCTTCCCGGAAAGCGATAGGCTGCCGTAGCTCAGTGGTAGAGCGCATCCTTGGTAAGGCTGAGGTCGTGAGTTCAATCCTCACCGGCAGCACCATCGCCCCGGCGGACCCGCCTTTTATTCGGCCCTGAGCTGCGTCAGGACCTCGCTCCGCACGCGGGAGGCGGCCTTCGAGGCGAACATGTCGGCAAGCTCGGCATGACGTTCCCGGGCCTCGCTGGTGATCGCGAACTGGGCCCTGCGCCGCTCTTCAGCGGCACGCCGAGTGAAATATCGGAAATCCGATTCCATGCCGTAGCCTCCCCGTCCGACTCGGCGGGCTTAACACAGGCTAAGGCAGAATCCGAATCGTGATGAGAGGAGACGGGACAGGCCGGTTTCGAGACGGGCCAAGGCCGCCCGAAGCCGGCTTTCTCCGCTCGCAAAGCGGAGAGATTCGTCAGCGTCCCTTGGTCTTGCGGACGATCATGTCGAGGACCGCCGGATGGAGCGGGCGCTCGAAGCGGCAGCCCACATAATTGCCTTTCGCCCAGGCGACGGTCGCGTGATAGGGCTCGAGCCCGGGCAGGCGCAGCCAGACGTCGCTGCCCTCCTCGAGCTGGAGATGGGTCGCGGCGCGGAAGCCGTGGGTCGACAGGTCCATGACCTGGACCGAGACGCCCGAGGCGCCGCGCTGGCGAAGGCCCGCTGAGACCTCGATCGGCACCCGCTCCGAGACCCGGCCCTTGGGCTCGGGCGCTTCGGGCGCGACCGAAAGCTCACCGGCGAAGAAGGGGCCGGAGTAGAGGGAGGAGGAGTTGATCGTGCGCCAGGAATCCATGGCCGACTCTTAGAACTTTCCTTCTGGAAAATTGATCCCGACCGCGACGCCCCAGGCCCGCGCGACCTTGCGCTGGTCTTCGGACAGGACCTCGCGGAGCCCGGGGCGACGGAAGCTTTCCGGCTTTGGCTGGGGCCGCCGGGCGATGTGGACGAGCACTTCCTGCTCGTCGATCATGTAGTGGAACTCGAGGCCGAGCCGGTCGGCGCCGGCCCAGGCGACGCGCGCCGGCACGACGGTCGAGCCGCGGATGAAGACGACCTCGGTGCCGACCGGCGGCACCTGCGCGCATTCGACGAGCGCCCCCTTGCGCGAAAGGTCGCGAAGGCGCGCATCGACCTCGCCGAACGGCGTCTTCAACTTGGCCGTCAGCAGCACCCGCGCCCGCTTCGCCGAGCGCTTGCTGTCGGCGGCGGCATTCGGGAAATTCTCTACGCCCATCGCTTCATCCCAGCTGGTATCCCCATGCCTTATCGCGCGGGGGCTAAATTGTGGTAAACGTACATGAGGAAATTCCCTGCGCGCCGATCATTCGGCAAATCGGCGTTGACGGCATCCGGCGGGCGATTCATGGCCACCGGCGATGCGCTTCTTTTCAGACAATGCGGCCGCCGCCTGCCCCGAGGCGCTGGCGGCGATCGCCGAGGCCAATCGGCTCGACACCGCCTATGACGGCGACGCCTGGAGCGGGCGCCTAAACCATGAATTTTCGCGCCTGTTCGAGCGGGAGGTCGAGGCGCTGTGGGTGCCGACCGGCACCGCCGCCAACTGCCTCGCTTTGGCCGCGCTCTGCCCACCCCATCGCGCCATCGTCTGCCACCGCGACGCCCATATCCAGACCGACGAATGCGGCGCTCCCGAATTCTACACCGGCGGCGCCAAATTGCTGCTCGGCGAGGGCGAGGCCGCGAAACTGAGCGTGGCGACATTGACCGCTTTGCTGGACGGCCTTCGCAACGACGTCCACCAGATCCAGCCCGCCGTGCTCTCGATCACCAACGCCAGCGAATATGGCTGCGTCTACACGCCGGAAGAGACGGCGGCGCTCGGCCGGCTCGCCCAAGGGCGCGGGCTGCGCTTCCACGTCGATGGCGCCCGCTTCGCCAATGCGGTGGCCGGCCTCGGCTGCGCGCCGGCCGACCTGAGCTGGCGGGCCGGGGTGGACGCGCTCTCCTTCGGCTTCACCAAGAACGGCGCGCTCGCCGCCGAAGCGCTGATCTTCTTCGATCCGGCGCTTGCCGAGGCGACCCGCTATCGCCGCAAGCGCGCCGGCCATCTGCTTTCCAAGGGCCGCTACCTCGCCGCCCAGCTGCTGGCGATGCTTGAGGACGACGTCTGGCTGAGGAACGCCGCCGCCGCCAATGCGGCCGCCGCCCGGCTGGCAGAAGCGGCCGGCGACGGGCGCCTGGTCCATCCGGTCGAGGCCAATGAGATGTTCATCCGGGTCTCGCCCGAAGAAGCGGCGGCATTGCGGGCGCAGGGCTTCGACTTCTACGACTGGGCCCCCGGCGAGGCGCGGCTGGTGACGAGCTGGGACAGCGATCCGGCCGCGGTCGACGCGCTCGCCGCGGCGATCCGCGCGCTGTGACCGCGACCGGCGGCTTCCGCGACCCGCGCATCCTGCTTCCCTTCCTCCTGATCACCCTGATCTGGAGCTCGACCTGGATCGTGATCAAGGGCCAGCTCGGCGAGGTGCCGCCGATCTGGTCGGTAAGCTACCGGTTCCTGCTTTCCGCCGCCGCGATGTTCGCGCTCGCCCGCATCGCCGGCGTGCGGGTCGGGCTCGACCGGCGGGGCCATGCCCTCGCGGCTTTGCTCGGCCTCCTGCAGTTCGTGCTCAACTACAATCTGGTCTACGCGGCCGAGCTTTACGTCACCTCCGGCCTGGTCGCGGTCGTCTTCGCCTTGCTGATCGTGCCCAATGCCGCCCTCGCGCGCCTGTTTTTCGGCCTGCGGGTCGGCGGGCGGTTCCTGCTCGGCTCGGCGGTCGCCCTGGCCGGCGTCGCCCTGCTCTTCGTGCAGGAGGTGCGCGCGGCCGGCCCGGCGCCGCAGGCGGTGCTGCTCGGGCTCGGCTTCACCCTTGGCGGAGTGCTCGCCGCCTCCTGCGCCAACGTCATGCAGCTCAGCGAGAGCATGAAGACCCGTTCGATCGCGGCGATGCTCGGCTGGGCGATGCTTTACGGCGGCCTCGGCGACGCCGCTCTGGCCTGGGCGCTCTATGGGCGGCCGGTCTTCCCGCACCGCATGGATTACTGGCTCGAGCTGCTCTACCTCAGCGTGATCGCCTCGGCGCTGGCCTTCTGGCTCTATTACCGGATCATCCGCGCGGTCGGCCCGGCCAGGGCGGCCTATTCGAGCGTGATGATCCCGATCGTCGCGATGGCGATCTCGACCTTCGCCGAGGCCTATGCCTGGTCGGCCCTCGCGATCGCCGGCGGCCTGCTCGCCATTGCTGGGCTGGTCATCGCCTTGGGCTCTCGGCGGATCGCGGCCGCGCCGATGACCGACTGAGACGGAAGGCGCCGCGGGCGGCACCGCCGCGCCGCCAATGCGTTATGTAGCCGTAACGAGGAGGGCGAAAGGGATGCGGCTCAGGATCGCCGTCGAGCTCGATTATCATTTTCCGGCCGAGACCGACGTCCTGCTCGCGGTCGAGGTCGCGCAGCTTCCCGACCAGAGGCTGGTCGAGGACGGGCTCGTCGTTTCCGGCAGCGGGCCGCTGCGGCCGATCGCCGCCGAGGACGGGATCGGCCGCCGCACCTGGCTCCGCGCGGCCGGGCCCTGCCTCGCCCAATATCGCGCGACCCTCGACGTCGACCGCCCATCCCTCGCGATCGGCGGCCTTGCCGCCTCGCTCCTGCCCGATCTGCCGCCGGAGGTGGTCCCCTATCTCTGGCCGAGCCGCTATTGCGAGGCGGACCGGTTCGAGGGCTTCGTCGAGAAGACGTTCGGCGACGCAGCCGGCGGCGCGAAGATCGAGGCGATGGCCGACTGGATCGGGCGCAAGATGGAGTATGCGATCGGCTCCAGCGACGTCACCACCACCGCGGCCGACGCCTTCCTCTCCCGCCGCGGCGTCTGCCGCGACTTCGCCCATCTGATGGCGAGCTTCGCCCGCGCCGCCGGCATCCCGGCCCGGCTGGTCTCCGCTTATGCCTGGGGCCTGAAGCCGCCCGATTTCCATGCCGTGGTCGAGGTCTGGCTGGACGGCGCCTGGCGCCTGGTCGACGCCACCTGCCTGGCGCCGGTCGAAGGGCTGGCGCGGATCTGCGTCGGCCGCGACGCGACCGACATCGCCTTCATGACCATCTTCGGCATCGGCGAGATGCGC
>JAFAZM010000259.1 GCA_019239785.1 Sphingomonadaceae bacterium | reverse complement strand
CGGCAGCAGGTGCGCCCGTTGCGGCTCGACCAGCAGGTCCTCCAGGCCGGCGCGGACCAAAGCCAGGTAGCCGGCCGCGCAGCCGGCGACGAAGGCGGCGAGCTTGCGGCTATGCTCGACCGCGGTCCGCATCGGCACTTCGGCGCTGAGGAGATTGCGGGCGGCGCGGGTCTCGACCTGCACCTCCGGATGGAGCAGCAAGGCGACGAGGCCGGCGGGCACCGGCAGCCGCCGGATCAGCACCGGCGCCTGCTCGCGCGCGCAGAGCACCAGTCCGCCGAACAAGGCGGCAATCACGTTGTCCCAGGGCGGCGGATCGGACGAGACCCGCTCCCCCTCGATCGCGAAGGGCAGCAAAGCTTCCGTCGGCAAAGGCTCGGGCAGCAGCGCATTCACCGCCGCCGCCGCCGCCACCGCCGAGGCCGCCGAGCCGCCCATGCCGGCGGCGAGCGGCACGCCCTTGTCGATGTCGAGCCGCACCCCGAACTCGGCGCCGGCGGCGTCGAGCAGAGCCTGCGCGGCCGCAAGCGCGGTGTTGCGGTCGACCTCGGCCGGCAGCGCGGAGACCAGCCCGGTCACTTCCCCGAGCCGCACCCCGGGCCGCGCCTCGCGCACCGCGGTGACGCGGTCGTGCGCGGCGCCGAACGCCAGCCCGAGCACGTCGAAGCCGACGCCGACATTGCCGATGCTCGCGGGCGCGCGGGCGGTGGCGGAGGCTGGGCGCAATTCCTGCTTCATCGGCATTCGGCCCGCCCCTTGCTCCTCCCCCTGAGGGGGAGGGGGACCGCCGCCGAAGGCGGTGGTGGAGGGGTATCGGCGCCGGAGCTTATGCTCGGAGGCTGATACCCCTCCACCAAGCTGACGCTTGGTCCCTCTCCCCTTTCAGGGGAGGATTTGCGTTGAGGATACATCCCCATCACGCCGACAGCCTCGCCGGCGCCGCCGCAGCGCTCCCCGCCGAGGCCAAAGCCCGCTGCAAATCCATCACATCCGCGAACACGGCCGCGGCCGAGGGCCAGCGCCCCGCGCCCTTGCCGTGCACCGCGTGCGGGACGCCGTCGCGGTCGGTGACCAGGAAGCTGTTCTCCTCGTTGCGCGCGGCGGCGAGCGGGTGCGAGGCGGGGAGCGCCTCGATCCGCACCTCGGCCCTGACCGATCCGTCCCTGCCGAAGCGGCAGCGGGCGACCTGCTTCAGCACCTGGCCGCGGGCGAGCGCCGCCGCCGCGTCGCCGCGGCCGACGTCGCGCAGCGACTGCTTGAAGATCCGCCCGGGTGGCAGCGCCACGCCGAACGCCTCGCGGACCAGGATCGAAAGCTTGTCGGCGGCGTCGTGGCCGTCCACGTCGGCGGCCGGATCGGCTTCGGCGAAGCCCAATTCCTGCGCCTTCGCCACCGCGTCCTCCAGGCTCCAGCCCTCGCCCATCCGGCTCAGCAGGTAATTGGCGGTCCCGTTCATCACGCCCTCGATCGCGACCACGCCCGGCCCGGGCCGCAGCCGCTCCAGCAGTTCCAGCACCGGTACAGCACCGCCGACCGCGGCGGAATAGGCAAGGCTCGCGCCCGCGGCTTCGGCAGCGGCATGGAGCGCGTCGTAATGGCGCGCCACCGCCGCCTTGTTGGCGGTGACGACATGGGCGCCGCGGCGCAGCGCGCCGAGCATGATGTCGGCCGGCCGGTCGGCGCCGCAGAGCAATTCGATGACCAGGTCGGGGTCGCCGGCCAGCGCCTCGCTGAGATCCGTCGTGAAGACCGCGCCGCCCTCGCTGGAGTGCCGGTCCGGATGGCGGACGAGGACCGGATTGACCCGGAACAGGTCCGGCCTCTGCTCGAGATAGGAGAGGACGCCGGCGCCGACCGCGCCGCAGCCGAGCAGCGCCACCTTGAGCGGCGGCCAGGGCAAGGGCACCTCCTTGCGGGCCGGGCCGGCGGCGATCACCGTCGCCTCGTGATGGCCGATCGCGGCGATCTCGACGACGATGTCCTCGGCCGCGGCGGCGAAGATCGCCTTGGGCTGGATCAGCCCGGCGCTCGCCTCGGCCGCGGCCTCGTAACCGAGCGCGCCGTAGCGCTCGGCGCGCGGGTTCTTCGCCGGGTCCTCGGCATAGACGCCGTCGACGTCCTTCAGGAGGCGCACCCGTTTCGAGCCGAGCCGCGCCGCGAAGAAGACCGCGGACAGGTCGGTGCCGCCGCGGCCGAGGGTGACCACGCCGTGGCGCGCA
The DNA here is from genome assembly GCA_019239785.1 of Sphingomonadaceae bacterium. Taxonomy (GTDB): domain Bacteria; phylum Pseudomonadota; class Alphaproteobacteria; order Sphingomonadales; family Sphingomonadaceae; genus Allosphingosinicella. Next base: position 14,848 of record JAFAZM010000259.1, on the reverse strand, counting down.
TGGCCGGCGGTGAAGCCGGGCACCACCACCACCTCATGATCGGCGAACCGGTCGAGCACCGCGGCGGCGTCGAGCGAACAGAGGTTCGAATCGAGCGGATCGCCCTCCGCCTCGAGCCCCATTTCGTGCGGATCGAGCGCGCAGGCGCGCACCCCCATCCGGCACAGCGCCAGCGCCATCAGGGCGGCCGAGCGCAGCTCCCCGACCCGCGCCAGCCGCGCGACCAGCGCCGGCGGCGCTTCGCCGCCAACCGCGCCCGCCTGCTCGAGCAGGGCATCGGTCTCCCCGGCCAGCGCGGAGACCACCGCGACGATCTTCTCGCCCTCGCGGACGTGGCGGTACACTTCCTGTGCCGCCGTCCGATAATCCTCCTGCCGCTCGAGCACCGAGCTGCCGAACTTCAGCACGCAGAGCCGGTGCTTGCCTTCGAGTGAGTGAACCTTGGTCATCGTCCTGATCTTTCGTGTCTGGGCTCTGGCCCGGATATGAAAAAACCCGCTCGCCTGGTGGGGGAGCGGGTCGGTGGTTTCTCGGTTCTGATCTTAGTCGTTCAGCCGGCACCGCCCCGCATTCGGGTGGTAATCATGGTGAACATGATGGTCATCGAACGCGCGCCGCCGCCCATGCCGGTCGCGGCATGCTGGCTGCTCGAAAAAGGCGCGTCGAACGACATCGGCTTGAACGTCTCCGTTGCCCCTAAAATGACGGGCGCGATCATCATCCGTCAACAGGATTAATTAAAAATGAGCGGCGACGGTTGAGAATAAATAGGCAGGTATTTGATCTTACGCGTTTTTCCGGCCACGTAAATTTTTCACTGATGCAGATGAGCCCCACGGGCGCCAAAAAATCCACAGGCCCTTGACAGCATCGGCGCCGACCGTCAGCCTTAAGGGGTGACGGCAATGCGCCGGACGCAGGAGCAGCATTATGCGCAAAGGGCAGGACATTTCGATCCCCTCGCTTGCCGGGCGCGCTCCCTATTTTATCGGCTGGTTTACGGGCCGGTACGCTTACTGAAGCGTGCCGGAGTCTCTTCGCTTTACACCCGAAAACCCAAGCTGATCCGCCGCCACTGCCGAACTCCGCCCTACGGATAAGGCGTGCCGGCGACGAGGATTGAAAATGCCTCAAGCCATTGCCGCCAAGGCCCCCGCAGCGGGGCTCGATTTGGAAACCCTGCGCACCGAGATCGACCGGATCGACGCGCAATTGCTCGAACTGATGGAGGAGCGCCTGCTTTGCTCCGGCGCCGTCGCCGCGATGAAGGCGAAGGAGGAAGGCGACCAGCTCCGCCTCCGCCCGGCCCGCGAGGCGCAGGTAATCGCGCGGCTCGCCGACCGCGCGACACGGATGCCCCGTGCCTCGGTCACCGCGATCTGGCGCGAACTGATGGGGATCAACCTGCAGGCGCAGCAGGCGACCCATATCGTCATCCACTGCCCGCTGCAGCCGGTGCTGGTCACCGACCAGGCGCGGCTGCGCTTCGGCGGCGCCGCCCCGATCGTCGCCGCCGGCACGCCGCAGGACGCGCTCGACCGCGCCCGGAACCGCGAGGCGATCGCAGTGATCGAGTTCAGCCCGCTCTCCAACTGGTGGGTGGAGCTGTTCCACGACGAGGCGCTGACCATCTTCGATTGTCTGCGCGACAGGCATGGCCGGATCGTCGCCCTGGTGATCGGCCGGGTCGCCGCCCAGCACGTCACCTCCGACACCAGCTTCCTCGTGCTCGGCGACGGCGCCCTGCGCCGCCGCACCGAGGCCGGCGACAAGATGCGGACGCTTGCGATCTGCGGCAATCTCAGGCTCTGCGTGCGCCACAGCGCCGCCGGGCGGGAGGCGGCGCGATGAGCTGGACCCCCGCCTCATGGCGCGACCGGCCGGCGCAGCAGCTGCCGGCCTATCCCGATCCGCACGCGCTCGAAATGGCCGAATCCTGCCTCGAAGCCTCGGCCCAGCTCGCCTCGGTCACCGAGAATAGGGCGCTCTCCGCCAAGCTCGCCGAGGTCGCCGAAGGGCGCGGCTTCCTGCTCCAGGGCGGCGATTGCGCCGAAACCTTCGCCGAGTTCGGCGCCGACAAGGTGCGGCGCAGCTTCAACCTGCTGCTGCAGATGGCGGCGATGCTCCGCACCGCGTCGAGCGGCGAGGTGGTGAAGGTCGCGCGCATGGCCGGCCAGTTCGGCAAGCCGCGCTCGGCGCCGACCGAGACGGTGAACAACATCACCCTCCCTGCTTATCGCGGCGACATCGTCAACGGGCCGGACTTCGACCTGAAGAGCCGCACGCCCGATCCGCTGCGGATGCTGGAGGCGCACCGCCAGTCGAAGGTCACGATCGACCTGCTCAAGGCCTATTCGGCCGCGGCCTATGCCGATCTCTCCGAGATCCACCGGGCGGCGCGGCGGCGGCTCGGGCTCGGCTTCGAGCATGCGACGCCGCAGGGCGACATCGCCCAGCCGGCCGAGATCTTCACCAGCCACGAGGCGCTCCTGCTCAATTACGAGCAGGCGCTGACCCGCTGGGACGAGCTCACCGAAAGCTGGTGGGCGACCTCGGCGCACATGATCTGGATCGGCGAGCGCACCCGCCAGCTCGACGGCGCTCACGTCGCTTATGCCAGTGGCATCGCCAACACGATCGGGGTCAAGTGCGGCCCCACGCTGGAGCCCGACGAATTGCTGCGGCTGATCGAGCGGCTCGATCCGGAGAACCGGCCGGGCCGGCTGGTGCTGATCGGCCGTTTCGGCGCCGCCCATGCACCGCGCCGCCTGCCTCTGCTGATGCGCGCGACGCGGGAAGCGGGGAGCAGGGCGATCTGGTCCGCCGATCCGATGCATGGCAACACCGTCGGCACCGCCGGCGGGCGCAAGACCCGCGCGCTGCCGGACATCATCACCGAGATCGTCACCTTCTTCCAGGTCGCCGCGGCCGAAGGCGTGCATGGCGGAGGCATCCACCTGGAGATGACCGGCGAGGAGGTCACCGAATGCCTCGGCGGCCGTAGCGGCCTGCGCGAGGAGGATTTGGGCCGCCGCTACCTCACCCACTGCGATCCCCGCCTCAACTCAGGCCAGGCGCTCGACGTGGCGAGCGAGATCACCCGTCTGATCCGCCATCACGGCCGGCGCGAGGCGGACGCGGCATGACCGAGGCGCTCGACATCGCCGACCGGCTGAGCGCCGCGCCGAGCAAGGGCCTGAGGGGCCACATCGCCGTCCCCGGCGACAAGTCGATCTCGCACCGCGCCTTGATCCTCGGCGGCATGGCCGAAGGCGAGACGCGGATCGAGGGGCTGCTCGAAGGGCGGGACGTGCTCCACACCGCCGCTGCGGTGCGCGCACTCGGCGCCAAGGTCACGCGGCTCGGCGACGGGCTGTGGACGGTCCAGGGCGCGGAATGGCGCTCGCCCGAGGCGCCGATCGATTGCGGCAATTCGGGGACCGGCGCGCGGCTGCTGCTCGGCGCCGCCGCCGGCTATGAGATCCACGCCACCTTCACCGGCGACGAATCGCTCCGCTCCCGGCCCATGCGGCGGGTGCTCGATCCGCTGCGGCAGATGGGCGCCCGCACCGACGACGGCGACCGCCTGCCGGTTACGATCCGCGGCGGCGGCCTGCACGGGATCAGCTACCGCAGCCCGACCGCGTCGGCGCAGGTCAAGTCGGCGGTCCTGCTCGCCGGCCTCCATGCACAAGGCGAGGTGGAAGTGATCGAGCCCGCGCGCAGCCGCGATCACACCGAGAGGATGCTGCGCGCCTTCGGCTGCGACGTCGAGGTCGACGGCAAGGCGGTCCGGCTCGGCGTCGGGCGGCGGCTGCGGGCCACCGACATCATGGTGCCCGGCGACCCCTCCTCTGCCGCTTTCCTTCTGGTCGCCGCCCTGATCGTCCCGAATTCGGAGGTGACCGTCTACGGCGTCCTCACCAACAAGTTGCGCACCGGCCTGTTTGAGACCCTGCTCGAAATGGGCGCGGACCTGAGCTTCGCCAATCGCCGCATCGTCGGCGGCGAGGAGGTCGCGGACATCACCGCGCGCAGCTCCGCGCTGACCGCGGTCGAGGTCGATCCCGGCCGGGTCCCTTCGATGATCGACGAATTCCCGATCCTCGCCGTCGCGGCCGCCTGCGCCTCCGGCCAGACCCTCATGCACGGCCTTGCCGAGCTGCGGGTCAAGGAGAGCGACCGGCTGGCCGCGATCCTGATCGGCCTGAAAAGCTGCGGTGTCTCGGCCGCGATCATCGGCGACACCTTGATGGTCGACGGCTGCGACGGCCCCTGCGCCGGCGGCGGCGCCGTGACGACACACGGCGATCATCGGATCGCGATGAGCTTCCTCACCCTGGGCCTTGCCGCGCGGGGGCCGGTCGCGGTGGACGAGGCCGAGATGATAGGGACCAGCTTCCCGGGCTTCGCCGGCCTGATGGCCTCGCTCGGCGCGCGGATCGGAGAGGGAAGGTGAAGGGCGTCGTCGCTTATCAGGGCGAGCCCGGCGCCTATGCGCACGAGGCCTGTCGCAAGTTCCTGCCCGAGTTCGAGCGGATCAACCGGCCGACCTTCGAAGCCGTCGCCGACGCCGTGCTCGCCGGCGAGGCTGAGCTTGGGATGCTGCCGATCGAGAACAACAGCGCCGGCGCGGTGCCGGGCAATCGCGAGTTGATCGCGCGCAAAGGTCTGTTCGTCCGCGAGGAGGTCGAGCTGCCGATCATCCTCCATTTGATGGCGGTGCCCGGCGCCCGGCTCGAGGAGATCGAGACCGTGGTCAGCCACCCGATCGCGCTCGCCCAGTGCCACAAGGTGCTGGAGCGGCTCAGCGCGAAGGCGGAGGAGGCGATCAACACCGCGGTCGGCGCCCGCCTGCTCGCCGACAGCGGCGACCGGCGTAAGGCCGCGGTCGCCTCGGAGGCGGCGGCGCTCGCGAACGGTTTGACGATCCTGTGCCGCAACGTCCATGACCGCGCCGACAACGCCACCATCTTCTGCATCGTCGCGCGGGATGCGGGCGAGGAGGAAGCCGGCGAGGAGAGCGGAACCTAGCTGTGAAAATGTCGGACGGTCACAATTCCTCCCCTGCAAGGGGAGGGGGACCAAGCGACAGCTTGGTGGAGGGGTATCAGCGTCCGAGAATGGTCTCCAGCGCTGATACCCCTCCACCACCGCCTGCGGCGGCGGTCCCCCTCCCCTTTCAGGGGAGGAATTCCTGATGAGCGTCAACTCCTTCGGCCGCGTGCTCCGCTTCTCCACCTGGGGCGAGAGTCATGGGCCGGCGATCGGCGCGGTCGTGGACGGCTGCCCGCCCGGAATCGCGCTGAGCGAAAGCGACATTCAGCCCTGGCTCGACAAGCGCCGGCCCGGCCAGTCCCGCTTCACCACGCAGCGGCGCGAGCCCGATTTGGTCCGCATCCTCTCCGGCACCTTCGAAGGCCGCACCACCGGCACGCCGATCAGCCTGATGATCGAGAATGTCGACCAGCGGTCGAAGGATTATGCCGAGATCGCCTGCGCCTATCGCCCGGGCCATGCCGACTGGACCTACCAGGCCAAATACGGCCATCGCGACTGGCGGGGCAGCGGCCGGGCCTCGGCCCGCGAGACCGCCTCGCGCGTCGCCGCCGGCGGCGTGGCGCGGCTGGTGATTCCGGAGGTGCGGCTCCGCGCCTATCTGGTCGAGCTCGGCGGCGATGCGATCGACCGGGGCGCGTTCGACGATGCGGCGATCGATGCCAATCCCTTCTTCTGCCCCGACCCGGCCGCCGCGGCGCGCTGGGAAGGCCTGGTCGACGGCGCGCGCAAGGCGGGCAGCTCGCTCGGCGCGGTCGTCGAATGCGTGGCCGAAGGCGTGCCGCCCGGCTGGGGGGCGCCGCTCTACGCCAAGCTCGATGCCGAGCTCGCATCCGCGATGATGTCGATCAACGCAGTGAAGGGGGTCGAGATCGGCGACGGCTTCGCCGCCGCGCGCCTCCGCGGCGAGGAGAATGCCGACGCGATGCGCGCCGGGCCGGACGGACGGCCGCATTTCCTTTCCAACCATGCCGGCGGCGTGCTCGGCGGCATCTCCACCGGCCAGCCGGTCGTCGTCCGCGTCGCCTTCAAGCCGACCTCCTCGATCCTGACGCCGCAGCCGACCGTCGACCAGGCCGGCGCGGAGACGGAGGTCTCGGTGAGGGGCCGCCACGATCCCTGCGTCGCGATCCGCGGCGCGCCGGTGGTCGAGGCGATGATGGCTTTGGTCCTGGCCGACCAGAAATTGCTGCACCGGGCGCAGTGCGGATGAGCCGGGTCGAGGTCGCGCTCGGCGCGCGTTCCTATCCCGTGCTGATCGAGACCGGCCTGCTGGAGCAAGCGAGCGAGGTGCTCGCGCCCTTCGCGGGCAAGGGAAAGCTGGTGGTGATCAGTGACGAGATCGTCTGGGCGCTGCAGGGCGGTCGGCTCGGCCTCCACGCCGAGCCGATCCTGCTGCCGCCCGGCGAGGGCAGCAAGAGCTGGGCGGGTCTCGAAGCCCTGGTCGACCTTCTGCTCGCGCGCGGCGTCGAGCGGGGCGACCATCTCGTCGCCTTCGGCGGGGGCGTGGTCGGCGACCTGGTCGGCTTCGCCGCATCGATCCTGAAGCGCGGCTGCGGCCTGATCCAGATTCCGACCACCCTGCTCGCCCAGGTCGATAGCTCGGTCGGCGGCAAGACCGGGATCAACACCGCGGCCGGCAAGAATCTGGTCGGCGCCTTCCATCAGCCGGCCATGGTGCTGATCGATCCGGCCTGCCTCGACACCCTCCCCCTGCGGCAGCTGCGCGCCGGCTATGCCGAGGTGGTGAAATACGGCCTGCTCGGCGACGCGGGCTTCTTCGCCTGGTGCGAGACGAATGGCGAACAGCTGATCGCCGGCGATCGGGAGGCGCGGGAGCATGCGATCCAGGTCAGCGTCGCCGCCAAGGCGGCGATCGTCGCCGAGGACGAGCGCGAGACCTCCGGCCGGCGCGCCTTGCTCAATCTCGGCCACACCTTCGCCCATGCGCTGGAGGCCGAGACCGGCTTCTCGGACGCCCTGCTGCACGGCGAGGCGGTGGCGCTCGGCATGGCCCTCGCCTTCCGCTTCTCGGCCGAACGCGGCCTCTGCCCGGCCGAGGATGCGGATCGCGTCGCGGCCCACCTCGACGCTATCGGCCTGCCGACCAGGCTCGATACAATCCCGGCCTCGGGCGAGACCCTGGTCGCCCATATGCGCCACGACAAGAAAGCGAGCGGCGGCCGCCTGCCCTTCATCCTGGCACACGGGATCGGCGAGGCTGTCGTCGACAAGGGCGTGGACCTCACGGACGTCGCCGCCCTCCTCGACCGCCAGCGAGGCTGAACCATGTACGCCGAAGTGATCGGCGACCCGATCGCCCACAGCAAATCGCCGGCGATCCACAGATTCTGGCTGGCAAAGCTGGGGCTGGAGGCCGGTTACGAGGCGACGCGCGTCACCGACCTCGCCGCCTATTTCGCCGCCCGCTGCCGCGATCCCGGCTGGCGCGGCTGCAACGTCACCGCGCCGCATAAGCTCGCGGTGATCCCGTTCCTCGACGAGGCGAGCCCGATCGGCGCGGTGAACTGCATCGTGCCGGCGGACGGTCGCTTGACCGGACTGAACACGGATGTGGACGGCATCGTCGAGGCCGTGGCCGGCGCCGACTGCTCGAAGGTCGTGCTGATCGGGAATGGCGGCGCGGCCAAAGCGGCGCGCAGGGCGCTGGCCGATGCCGGAGAGCTTGTGAACGTCACCCGCCAAAACATTGAAAATGCTGCGCTGATCGCCGGTGCCACGCTCATCGTGAACGCCACACCACTCGGCATGGCCCATGCCGGGCCGATGCCCGCGGTCCTGCTCGCCGCCCTCCCCTCCGCCGCACCCGATGCCATCGTGCTCGACATGGTCTACGAGCCGCTCGACACCCCCTTGCTGCAGGCCGCCCGGGCGGCCGGGCTGCGCAGCGTCGACGGGCTCGCCATGCTGATCGGCCAGGCCCGCCGGGCCTTCCGCCTCTTCTTCGGCGCCGAGCCGCCTTCGGAACATGACGCTGAGCTGAGGCATTTGCTCAGCGAAGGTACATCACAGGTTTGACATAAAGGCTGCAGACAGGCAGGTGCGATTCGCAATGAAGACGGTTTGGACAGAGCAGAGCCTCAACGCCGCGGCCCCGGCCGCCGGCGCCGCCGTCTATTATTATTACGGCATCGCTTCGGCGGGACCGGCTTAGCGCGCTTTCACCAGAAGGTACGTCAAATCGCCCCGCCAGGATTTCCCGGCGGGGTTTTTCGTTGTGGAAGGATCACCAGATGCTGAACGAAACCACCCCGATCGACCAGCGCCACGGCGCCGCCCGCGATCCCTCGCACCCGCCGCCCGGCGCCGCCGCCGACTGGACGGTGCCCCAGAATTGGGAGGAGCTGACCGGCGAGGAGCATGATGTCTGGGACCTGCTCTTCGCCCGCCAGCAAAAGGCGCTGGCCGGCCGCGCCGTCCGCGCCTTTGAGCAGGGGCTCGACGTGCTGCGGATCGACCATCCCGGCATTCCCGAATTCGGCGAGCTGAACGAGCGGCTGAACGCCCGCACCGGCTGGACCGTCGTCGCGGTGCCGGGCCTGGTGCCCGAGGACGTCTTCTTCGAGCATCTCAGCAAGCGCCGCTTCCCGGCCGGCAATTTCATCCGCAAGCGCTCGCAGCTCGATTATCTGGAGGAACCGGACGTCTTCCACGACGTGTTCGGCCACGTTCCCTTGCTCGCCCAGCCCGAGGTCGCCGACTTCATGCAGCGCCTCGGCGAGCTCGGCCTGGCCGGCATGAACATGGGCGCGCTGAAGCGGATCGCGCGGCTCTACTGGTACACGGTCGAGTTCGGGCTCGCCCGCGAGAGCGGCCGCACGCGAATCTACGGCGCCGGCATAGTCTCCAGCTTCGGCGAGAGCCGCTTCGCGCTGGAAAGCCCCGAGCCGCACCGCCTCGCCTTCGATCTCAGGCGCGTGCTCTGCACCGACTACAAGACCGACAGCTTCCAGAAGTCCTATTTCGTGATGCCCAGCCTGGAGGACGTGCTGCGCGTGATCGAGCGGCAGGACGTGCTTGCGCTGTGCCGGGAGCTGGAAGGGTTTCCGGATATCGATCCGGGCACCGTGGGCGCGGCGGATCGGCTGGCGGCGTGACGAGCTGTCGGACTAATTTTCTTCGTCATTCCCGCGAAAGCGGGAATCCCGCTTCTTCTTATTGCCCTTCTTCGCGTCCTTCGCGTCTTTGCGTGCAAAAAGAAGAAGTTGGATTTCACGCGAAGACGCGAAGAAAGAAAGGAAAGGCGCGAAGAAAGGCAAGAAGCGGGATTCCCGCTTTCGCGGGAATGACGGAATAGGGCTGAGCCTCTCCGCTTGACGCGGGCGAGGTGCAGGCCATAAGCTCCATCCCATGAACACGGGCATCAATCTCGGCTGGTGGCGCTGGCGCAGCGAACCCGTCGGCGTGCCCGCCTGGCGATGGCCTGACAGCTTCTAGGAGAGCTTTCAGCATCAACCGGAAAGGCCCGCCTCAGGCGGGTCTTTTTTTTGTCCCACGGCCAGTTGGAACCAGCATCATGATCATCGTCCTCAAGCCCGAAGCCACGCCCGAGATCACCGAGGCCCTGCTCGCCCAGATCTCCGAGCGCGGCCTCACCCCCCTGCACATGCCCGGCGTCGAACGCGTCGTGCTCGGCGCGCTCGGCGACGAGCGGGTGCTCGCCGAGCTGAACCTCGAAAGCCACCCGATGGTGGAATCGGTGAAGCCGATCCTCGCCCCCTACAAATTGGTCAGCCGCGAGCTGCACCCGCACGATACGATCGTGAAGATCGGAAGCCTGCCGATCGGCGGCCGCGCGTTCGGCGTGATCGCCGGGCCGTGCGCGGTCGAGAGCTACGACCAGACCAGCAACACCGCGCAACTGGTCAAGGAGGCCGGTGCCGCCGCGCTCCGGGCCGGCGCCTACAAGCCGCGCACCAGCCCTTACGGGTTCCAGGGCCATGGGCCGGAGGGCCTCAAGATCCTGAAGCAGGTCAGCGAGGAGACCGGCCTGCCGATCGTCACCGAGGTGATGGACACGGCCGACGTCGAGATCGTCGCCGAACATGCCGACGCGCTGCAGATCGGCGCGCGCAACATGCAGAATTTCGCGCTGCTGCGGGCAGTCGGCAAAGCGGGCAAGCCGGTGCTGCTGAAGCGCGGCCTCTCGGCCAAGCTCGAGGAATTGCTGCTCGCCGCCGAATATCTGCTCGCCGCCGGCAACGAGCAGGTTATCCTCTGCGAACGCGGCATCCGCACCTTCGAGACCGCGACCCGCAACACGCTCGACCTCAACGCCATCCCCTATATCAAGCAGAAGACGCATTTGCCGGTGCTGGTCGATCCCTCGCACGGCACGGGCGTGCGCGACTTCGTGATTCCGATGTCGCTCGCCGCCGCAGCTTGCGGCGCCGACGGCATCCTCGTCGAAGTGCACGAGAATCCGCCGGCCGCGCTCTCCGACGGCGCCCAGTCGCTCTATCCCGAGGGCTTCCGCGCGCTGATGACGGCACTCGCCCCGGTGGCCCAGGCGGTGGGGCGCACCCTGGCATGAGCGCAGCGCGGATCGGGGAAGCGGCAGCGCTTGCGCTCTGCCGGCAATTGCCGGCCGGGCTCGACCCGCTGGAGCTCTATGCGGCGCTGAGCGACCGCGGCCGTCGGCGCGACACCTTGCTGCTGGAGCGCTCGGTCGGCCCCGGCCTGCTGCTCGACAAGGCCGCCTTGCGGGTCGAGTGCCGAGGGCCTCAGGTCGAAGTCGCGGCGCTGTCGGACGGTGGCGTCAATGTCGCCGCCGCCCTCGCCGGCCATCTTCCTGAACGCGTGGTCGAACGGACAACGGACCGGCTCATCCTCACCTTTCCCCCCATCGACAGCCCCGACTTGGAGGAGCGGCTGCGCGCGCCCTCCCCCTTCAGCGTGCTGCGCTTCCTGAGCGGGGGCCTCAAGATCATGTCCGCCGAGGAGCCCTTCACCCTCGCCACGCTCGGGATCGTCGCCTTCGACCATGTCGACCTGATCGAGACCTTGCCGCCCTCCGCCGAGGACCCGCTTGGCTTTCCCGATTTCGTCTTCTGGCTCGCCGAATCCCTGATCGTCTTCGAGCCCGGCGCCCGGCCGCGAGCGATCTGCACCGCCTTCGGGTCGGCCGACGCCAAGGCCGACGAGCGCGCCTATTTCGGCGCCACCCAAAGGCTCGCCGATCTCGTCGCCCGCTGCGGCCGGGCCGAGAAGCTGACCTTTCCGCCCAGGCAGGATCGGGCGCCCGATTTCTCCGACACGGACCTCGACGATGACGCCTATGCCGACGTGGTCGCGCGGATGAAGGGCCATATTGCCGAGGGCGAGGTCTATCAGATCGTGCCCTCGCGCACCTTCCGCGCACCCTGCGCCGATCCGCTGCGATCCTACACGGCGCTCCGCGCGCTCGATCCCAGCCCTTATCATTTCTTCGTCGCGGCGCCGGACCATGTGGTGTTCGGCGCCTCGCCCGAGACTTCGGTCCGCGTGTTCGGCGAGAAGGGGACGGGCCACAAGGTCGAGGTCAAGCCGATCGCCGGGACGCGGCCGCGCGGGACGACCGGCGACGAGGACGACCGGCTCGAGGCTGAGATGCGGCTCGATGCGAAGGAGGCGGCCGAGCATATGATGCTCGTCGACCTGGCGCGGAACGATGTCGCCCGCGTGAGCGGGGCCGGCACCAGGCGAGTCGAGAAATTGCTGACCGTCGAGCGCTACGCGCGGGTGATGCACCTGGTCTCCTCGGTCACCGGCGCGCTGCGGCCGGGAACCGATGCGCTGGATGCGCTGCAGGCCTGCCTCAATGTCGGCACGTTGACTGGCGCCCCGAAGATCCGGGCCACCCAGCTGCTGCGCGAGACCGAAATCACCAAGCGCGGCCCCTATGGGGGCGCGATCGGCTGGCTGAACGGCGAGGGGATGATGGACACGGCCGTGGTGATCCGCACCGCCGTGGTGCGCGACGGCGCCGCCTTCGTCCGCGCCGGCGCCGGCATCGTCCACGACAGCGACCCGCAGCGCGAGGCCGATGAGACCCGCCGCAAGGCCTCCGCGTTGCTGACCGTGCTCGCCCAGACCGGAGCGGCGACATGAGCCGGAAAATCCTCTTCATCGACAATTTCGACAGCTTCACCTTCAACCTGGTCGAGGCGTTCGAGCGGCTCGGCTGCGAGGTCGCGGTGCTGCGCAACACGATAGATCCGGTGCTTGCGTGGACGCGAGCGCTGAACGACAATGCCCTGATCGTGCTGTCCCCCGGCCCCGGAAAGCCGCGCGACGCCGGCTGCTGCCTCGACCTGATCACCATCGCCAAGGGGCACATCCCACTCCTCGGCATCTGCCTCGGCCACCAGGCGATCGTCGAGGAGGCGGGCGGCATTGTCACCCGCGCGCCCGAACCGGTGCACGGCAAATCTTCCCTGCTCGACCATGACGGCCAGGGCCCGATGCGTGGGCTCGACACGCCGCTGACCATCGGCCGCTATCACAGCCTCTGCACCCGGAACCTGCCGCCCCGCTTCCGGATTCATGCCGAGATCGACGGCATGGCGATGGCGATCAGCGATCCTGCGGCGAAGCAGACCGGGCTGCAATTTCACCCTGAGTCGATCCTGACGCTCAAGGGCGATGCGATTTTGAGGAATGTGCTGGAGGGCGCCTGAATTGCCCCTCTCCCTTGAGGGGAGAGGGATACGAAGTCTTAGCGAGCGCGCGCGAGCTTAGAGGAAGTTGGGTGAGGGTGAGCGCTGCGAAGCAGTGCGCGAAGCTTCGCTTCGCAAGACCCTCACCCTGCCCTCTCCCGCAGGCGGGAGAGGGTAAGCACCGCGACGAATCCCGTGGCGATTTCAAAAGGGCTTGCGTCTCTGCCACACCGCTATTACATGGCCGCTTGTTACAACGTGCTAATACAATAGAACGAGCAATGCCCGCGCCACTGACGCCGACCAAGGACCCCGACGTGCTCGCCCGCGATCTCTGCGCGGCGTTGCTGACGCCGCGCGACGAAGGCGAGATGGCGCGCCTGCTCGCCGACCTCTGCACGCCGGCCGAGGTGCGCACGCTCGCCGAACGCTGGCACGTCGCGCGGCTGCTCGGCGAGACCGAGCTCACCTATCGCGACATCCACGATGCGACCGGCGTCAGCACGACGACGATCGTCCGGGTCGCGCGTTTCCTGCGGCAGGAGCCGTACCAAGCCTACAAGATGGCGATCGAACGCCTTGGAGCCGACAATGACGCTCGATAGCAGCCGCCTCCACCTCGCCATCCAGAAGTCCGGCAGGCTCTCGCAGAACACCCGCGAGCTGCTGCGCGGCGCCGGCTTCCGCATCCAGGAGGGCAAGAACGCGCTCGCCGCACGGGTCGAGAATTTCGGGCTCGACCTGCTGCTGGTCCGCGACGACGACATCCCGACCTTCGTCGGCGACGGCGTCTGCGAGTTCGGCGTGGTCGGCCGGAACGTGCTGGAGGAGATGGCGCTCGACGAGGGCGCCGCGCCGGTCGACCTGGTCGCACCGCTCGGCTTCGGCCAGTGCGCGCTGAAGATCGCCGCGCCCGACGCGACCGCCTATGAGGGCCCGCAATCGCTCGCCGGCGCGCGGATCGCCACCTCCTATCCGAACCTCACCCAGCGCTTCCTCAACCAGGCCGGGGTGCAGGCCGAGATCGTCAAGATGAGCGGCGCCGTCGAGCTGGCGCCGCGGCTCCAGATCGCGCAGTTCATCTGCGACCTGGTCTCGACCGGCGCGACCCTGGAGGCGAACGGGCTGAGGCCCGTCGACACCGTGCTGGAGAGCGAGGCGGTGCTGATCCGCACCCGCAAGCCGCTGTCGCCGGTGCGCGCGGAGCTGGCGGTGCAGATGCTGAGCCGGATCGAGGGCGTGCTCGCCACCCAGGAGAGCAAATATATCATGCTGAACGCGCCGGAGGAGGCACTGGAGACGATCGCGGCGATGCTGCCCGGCGCCGAGGCACCGACGATCCTGCCGCTTGCCGGCCGGCCGGGCCATTTCGCGGTCCATGCGGTCTGCAAGGAATCGGTCTTCTGGGAGACGCTCCAGGCGCTGAAGAATGCCGGCGCCTCGGCCATCCTGGTCGTCCCCATCGCAAAGATGATGATGTGAGACGGCTGGTCTGGAGCGAGCTGTCCGAAGCGGACAGGCAGGCGGCGCTGAGCCGGCCGCGCGGGCGGAGCGATCCGGCCCTGCAGCAACAGGTGCGCGCGATCGTCGACGACGTCGCCGCGCGCGGCTGGGAAGCGGCGGCCGAGATTGCGGAGCGCCTCGACGGCGCCGTCCCGCAGCGCGTCGCCACCCAGCCAATCGCCGAGGAGGCGCGGCGGACGCTCGACACCGAGCAGCTGCGCGCGATCGAGCTCGCCCGGAAGAACATCGCCGCCTTCCATAAGTCCAGCCTCCCGGCCGAGCATGCGGTCGAGACGATGCCGGGCCTCGTCGTGCGCAAGATCTGGCGGCCGCTCGACCGGGTCGGCCTCTACGTACCGGGCGGCCGGACGCCGCTCTTCTCGACCCTGTTGATGCTCGCCATTCCGGCAAAGGCCGCCGGGGTCGGCGAGATCGTGGTCGTGACGCCGCCGCGGCGGGACGGCGGCCTCGATCCGGTGCTTGCGCTCGCCGCCGACATTTGCGGGATCGCCAGCATCTGGACGATCGGCGGGGCACAGGCGATCGCCGCTCTGGCCTTCGGCGCCGGCGGGATCGCCGCGGTCCCCAAGATCTGCGGCCCGGGCAATGCCTGGGTCGCCGAGGCGAAG
>JAFAZM010000132.1 GCA_019239785.1 Sphingomonadaceae bacterium | reverse complement strand
CTCAGGCCGCTCGGCTTCGTCTCCAACGATTATGCGCTCGCCTGCTACGGGCTCGATCCGATCGAGGACCCGGCGTCGCTCTTCTCGGCCGACATTCTCGAGCATGAGTTCGTCGACTGGGTGCAGGGCTCGAGCTTTGCACCCAGTCGACGAATTCATGCTCCAATATGTCGCCCGAGAAGAGCGGCGCCGGATCGAGGATCGGCTCCAGCCCGTAGCAGGCGAGCGCATAATCGTTGGAGACGAAGCCGAGCGGCTTCAGCCCCGCGCTCTCCATCCGCTTGGTGATCAGCATGCCGAGCGACTGGTGCGCGTTCCAGCCCTCGAAGCTGTAGGCGACCATATAATGGCGGTGCTCGTGCGGGAAGGTCTCGACCAGCAATTGGTCGGGCGCGGGAAGGGTCGAGCGATAGTCCTGGACGTGCAGCCAGTCGCGCACGTCGTCGGGAAAGCGCGGCCATTGCTCCCGATCCCAGAGGAAGGCGCGGACGCGGTCGGCGAGGTTGGTGCTCATCGCCATGCGGGCGCCGAGATAGGTGGGGATCCGCGCCGACTTGGCGCTGGCGCGGACGATCAAGTCGGTGCCGTCGATCTTCTCGACCTCGAGCACCAGGCCGGCGAAGAAGAAGGTGTCGCCGGGCCGCAAGGTCGCGGCGAAATTGTCCTCCACAGTGCCGAGCTTGCGCCCGCCGCGGAAGCGCACGTCGTAGAGCGGCACGTCGACGATGATGCCGGCATTCATCCGGTGCTGCTGGATGAAGCGCGGATGCGACACGCGCCAGTTCCCCGAGGCATCGCGCGTCAGCCGCTTGAACTTGTCATAGGCCTTCAGCGCGTAGCCGCCGCTTTCGATGAAGCCGAGCACCTGGCGGAACAGCTCCTCGGACAGGCCCGCATAAGGCGCGGCGCCGCGGATCTCGTCAAGCAGGGCCGCCTCGGCGAAGGGTGCGGCGCAGGCGCAGGCCATGACGTGCTGGGCGAGCACGTCGAGCGCGCCGGGACGGAACAGCTCGGGATCGAGCTCGCCCTCGCCGATCGCGTCCAGCGCGGCGCGCGCCTCCAGATATTCGAAGCGGTTGCCGGGGACGAGGATCGCCTCGCTCGGCTCGTCGAGCCGGTGGTTGGCCCGGCCGATCCGCTGCAGCAGCCGGGACGAGCCCTTGGGCGCGCCCATCTGGATGACGAGGTCGACGTCGCCCCAGTCGACGCCGAGATCGAGGCTGGCGGTGCAGACCAGGCCGCGCAACCGGCCGGCCGCGACCGCGGCCTCGACCTTGCGCCGCGCCTCGAGCGAGAGCGAGCCGTGGTGGATGCCGATCGGCAAATTCTCGTCATTGACCGCCCAGAGGTCCTGGAAGATCAGCTCCGCCAGGCTGCGCGTGTTGCAGAAGACCAGGGTCGTCTTGTGCCGCTCGACCTCGCGCATGACGTTCTCGGCGGCCCAACGGCCGCTATGGCCGGACCAGGGGATCTTCTCCTCTTCCGGGAGCATGATCGAGATTTCGGCCTCGGCGCCGGGATCGCCCCGCACCAGATCGACCAGCTCGGCATCGCCATGCGGCGCCAGCCAGCCCTGGAACGCCTCCGGGTCGGCGACCGTGGCGGAGAGGCCGACCCGCCGCAGCTTCGGCGCCATCGCCTGCAGGCGGGACAAGGAGAGCGAGAGCAGGTCGCCGCGCTTGCCGGTGGCGAAGGCGTGGATCTCGTCGACCACGATTGTCGAAAGGCCGGCGAACAGGGTGAAGCTGTCCTCGTGGCTGAGCAGCAGGCTGAGCGATTCGGGCGTGGTCAGCAGGATTTGCGGCGGCCGCACCCGCTGGCGCGCCTTGCGGTCGGCCGGCGTGTCGCCGGTGCGGGTCTCGACCCGGATCGGCAGCGCCATCTCGGCGATCGGGGTCAACAGGTTGCGCTGCACGTCGACCGCGAGCGCCTTGAGCGGCGAGACATAGAGCGTGTGCAGCCCTTCGGTCGGCCGCTCGATCAGCTCTGCGAGGCTTGGCAGGAAGCCGGCGAGCGTCTTGCCGGCGCCGGTCGGCGCCACCAGCAGCGCGCTTCGCCCGGCGCGCGCCGCCGCGAGCATCTCGCTTTGGTGGCGACGGACCGACCAGCCCTTGGCCGCGAACCATGCGGCGATCGCGTTCGGCAGGGGCTGGGAAGCGTCGGTCATCCTCGCCATATAGGCTCAATGGCCCGTCTCGGTTCCTGGGTGAAGCCTTTCCCGGAAGGTATCTACGTCGCGCCGGCCGATGCGTGGATCGATCCTTCCCAGCCCAAGCCTAAGGCCTTGGTCACCCATGGCCATGGCGATCATGCCCGCGGCGGACACGGCGCGGTCTGGGCGACGCAGGAGACGCTCGCGATCATGGACTGCCGCTACGGGCCGCAGCCGGGCAATCCCGTCGCTTATGGCGAGACGGTCCGGCTCGGCGAGGTGGAGGCGAGCTTCGTCCCCGCCGGCCATGTGCTCGGCTCGGCCCAGATCGTGCTGGAGCATGCCGGCGAAAGGATCGTCGTCTCGGGCGACTATAAGCGCCGGCCCGATCCGACCTGCGCGCCGTTCGAGCCGATCCCCTGCGACATCTTCGTCACCGAGGCGACCTTCGGCCTGCCGGTCTTCCGCCATCCGGCGACCGCGGGCGAGGTCGACCGGCTGCTGCAGCGGCTGCACGACAATCCCGAACGCTGCATCCTGGTCGGCACCTATGCGCTCGGCAAGGCGCAGCGGCTGATCGTCGAGCTGCGCTGCCGCGGCCATCACGACCCGATCTACATCCACGGCGCGCTGGAACGGCTTTGCGAGCTCTACGCCGGGTTCGGCGTACCGCTCGGTGAGCTCCGGCCCGCCACCGGCGTTGCCAAGGACGAGCTGAGGGGGAAGATCGTCCTTGCCCCGCCCGGCGCGCTCAACGATCGCTGGTCGCGCCGGCTGCCCGACCCGATCACGGCGATGGCCTCGGGCTGGATGCGGGTCCGGCAACGCGCCCGCCAGCGCAATGTCGAGCTGCCGCTGATCGTCTCCGACCATGCCGATTGGGACGAGCTGACCGCGACGATCCGCGAGCTTGCGCCGCGCGAGGTCTGGATCACCCACGGCCGCGAGGAAGCGCTGAAGCATTGGTGCATGACGCACCAGATCAAGGCGCGCGAGCTGAACCTCGTCGGCTATGAGGATGAGGACGATTGAGGGCTTCTTAAAGGGAGTCATCCCGGCGAAGGCCGGGACCCATCAACTCTGCTGTCGCGCGTAGGAATAGCGTCCTCGCCCAATTCCCAATTACGGTGTTCATGGATCCCGGCCTTCGCCGGGATGACTCAATGGCTCGAAGACCTTCAGAGCGTGTGGGGCAGCCGAAGCCAGACCGCAAGCCCCAGCGCGGCGATCACCAGCAGGCCCCAGCGCACCTGCCGCTCGAGCGTGAAGTCGTCCGTCTTGCTGACGATCGTCGCGGTGAGCGGCATCAGCACCAGGGCGAGGCCGGCCGAGAAGAGGATGCCCATCCAGACGCTGGCAAGCACGCCCGCCGCAATGGCGAGCGCGGCCCAGGCGAGGCAAAAGAGGAGAGGTTCGAGATAGAGCTTGGGCATGAAGCCACGCCTAATCCAAATCGCCGCGCAAATCACCCGTCGTTGGGCAATCAGGGACCCGTTCGCTGGCCGAGCAGGGCGCCGACATAATTGATCGGCGCATGGTCCGCCAGATCCCGGGTCGGGACGTTGTCCAGGACGTCGACGGCCAAAGGCACATAGGCCAGCCGCGCCGCCGTCCGGTCGGCATCGATCGCACCCTGGGAGGGCGGCGCGGCGGCCAGCCTGCCGTGCCGGTCGATATAGCGCAGGCCGTCGAGATGGACGTAGCCGAACAGGCCGTCAGGCGGCAGTTGCGTCACCATGTCCGCGCAATCGACGAAGCGCTCGATCTGGCGGCCGGCGAACAGGCCGGCGAACGTGCGGTCGCCGACGCGCGGGGAGCCGAAGCTGATCAGCTGCGCCTCTGGATGGGCGGCCGCCATGAGCGTCGCCATCGCCGCGCCGAGACTGTGGCCGGTGGCGACCAGCGCACGATGCCCGGCACGCCCGAGCCAATCCTTGATCCCCCGGTGCAGGGGGTCGAACACCCTCAGGAAGCCGCCATGCACGTTGCCGCCGCCGGGCCAGGGTTCCGGCCCGAACCTCGCATCCGCGAGCAGGTCGCGCACGCTGTCGGGCTGGGTGCCACGGAACGCGACGTAGGCAACGCCATCCCCGATCGTTCCGAAACCCTGTGCGCCCTCGGCTGCGCTGACGAAAGGCTGCGGATCGCTGAAGCCGCCGCCGCGCAAGGCAGCGGTCAGTCGCGCGCGATTGTCGTCCTCGAAGCGGTAATAAGCGAGCCGGGAAAGCTCGGCGCAGATCAGTTCCCGGGACCAGCGGAGACCGAAGCCGGGGGTCGGATCCCGGTCCTCAGGATGAAAAAGCGCGCGCTTCGTCGGATCGTAATCCATCGCCACCCCCCATGGTCCATGCATGAGCTTGGCCGCGGTCCACCGCGTCCATTTCAGTGTGACGGAAATTGGACCGGCGTCAATGCCCCGCCTGCGGTCCCCGCGCCACGCCCGACAAGGCAAGCTGCGCGTCAATCTGGGCGACGAGCCGGTCGAGCCCTTCCTGGTCCTTCGCCTCGGCGCGGGCGACGAGCACGTCCTGGGTGTTGGAGGCGCGCAGCAGCCACCAGCCGTCCGCCGTGCTGACGCGGGCGCCGTCGGTGCGGTTCACCTCGGCGCCGTCGGCGGCGAGCCGGTCGAGCACCTCCTCGACCACGGAGAACTTGCGGCTCTCGTCGACCTGGAAGCGCAGCTCCGGCGTGTTCACGACCTTCGGCATCGCCGATTTGAGCGCGGTCAGCGAGCCGCCGAGTTTCGTCACCGCGCGGATCAGGCGGACGGCGGCGTAGAGCGCGTCGTCGAAGCCGTAATAATCATGGGCGAAGAAGACATGGCCGCTCATCTCGCCGGCGAGCGGGGCGCCGGTCTCCTTCATCTTCGACTTGATCAGGCTGTGGCCGGTTTTCCACATGAGCGGCGCGCCGCCGAGCGCGGCGATGCGGTCGTAGAGCGCCTGGCTCGCCTTCACGTCGGCGATGATCGTCGCGCCGGGCATTTCGGCCAGCACCGGCTCGGCGAGGATGGCGAGCAATTGGTCGCCCCAGACCACGCGGCCCTCGCCGTCGACGGCGCCGATCCGGTCGCCGTCGCCGTCGAAGGCGATGCCGAAATCGAGCCGCTTCTCCGCGACGAGGGCCTTCAAATCGGCGAGATTGGCTTCGTCGGTCGGGTCGGGATGATGGTTGGGGAAGCGGCTGTCCACCTCGGTGAAGAGGAGGTGATGCTCGCCGGGCAGCCTGGCCGCGAGCTTCTCCAGCGCCGGCCCGGCGGCGCCGTTGCCCGCATCCCAGCCGATCCGGAAGGCGGCGCCGTCGAAGCCCTGCAGCAGCCGGTCGACATAGAGGTCCAATATGTCCTCGTCGGAGACCGACCCCTCGCCGTCCGACCAGTCGCCGGCGGCCGCCATCCGCCCCAGCTGCTGGATGTCCTCGCCGAAGAAGGCGCGATGGCCGAGCACCATCTTGAACCCGTTATAATCGGGCGGATTGTGGCTGCCGGTGATCATGATGCCGCCGCCGACGTCGAGCACGGCTTCCGCATAATAAAGCATCGGGGTCGGGCCGAGCCCGATCCGCACCGCGTCGGCGCCGCTTTCCCCGAGGCCCCGGACCAGGGCCGCCTCCAGCACCGGCGAGCTTTCGCGGCCGTCGCGGCCGACGGCGACCTTGCCGCCGCCCGCCCTGCGCACCAGCGTGCCGAAGCTGCGGCCGATCGCATAGGCGTCGTCCGGCCCGAGCGTCTGCCCGATGATGCCCCTGATGTCATATTCGCGCAGCGAGGTCGGGTGAAAGACGTGACTCAAGACGGGTTCCTCATCTGCGCTTCAGCTCGGCGATCAACAGGTCGCGGGCGGCATTGACCCGGGTCGCGAGGCCGGCCGAGCCGCCGGCATCGGGATGAACCCTGGCGATCAGCCGGCGGTGCGCGGCGCGGATGTCGTCCGCGCTCG
The DNA here is from genome assembly GCA_019239785.1 of Sphingomonadaceae bacterium. Lineage (GTDB taxonomy): Bacteria > Pseudomonadota > Alphaproteobacteria > Sphingomonadales > Sphingomonadaceae > Allosphingosinicella. Next base: position 4,104 of record JAFAZM010000132.1, on the reverse strand, counting down.
CTTCCTCGCCGACGCCGAGCAGCGTCCGCGCTTCGGACGGGCGCATCGACGCGGCCGGCGCCATGTGCCGCCGCCAGAAATTATAGGCCAGGCCGGCCAGCACGGCGAAGAGGATGAGCTTGACGAGCATCAGATTGCGAGCGCAGCCCGCCGCGGCGCGGCGCTCTCGCCCGGCTCCGGCAAAGCGAGGCCGGCGATCATCTCGCGCAATTCCTGGCGCGCGGCGATGTGCGAGATGGCCGCATCCTCGATCTGGCCGAGATCGAGCAGGGTGAGCCCTTTGGGGAAGAGCTCGCGATAGATGACTCGCTCGCCGAGGCCCGGAATGATGCGGAAGCCGACCCGGCGCGACAGCTCTGCGAGCGCGTCGCCGACCCGGCGTTTGTTGCGCGCGTCGATATGCTGCATCCGGTTGCGGAGCACGACCCAGTCGACGCTGGCGCCGTGCGCCTTGGCGCGCTGGGTGCGGCTGTTCCAGACCAGCTCGGCGTAGAAGCTCGGCCGGCGCACGCGATAGGTCTCCGCATCGACCTCGCCGATCAGGTCGAGATCGACGAAGCTGTCGTTGATCGGCGTCACCAATGTGTCGGCCCGGATCAGGGCCGCGCGGCTGTGCGGATCGTCGCGGCCCGGCGTGTCGAGGACGACGACGTCCGCGTCATTGGCGATCCGGTCGATCACGTCCTCGATGCTCGCGTCCTTGGCCGGATCGAAGGTCGCGTAAGCCGGCATCGGCAGCTCGGCGCCGGTCCGCCGGATCGTCGCCGCCCGATTGTCGAGATAGCGGCCAAGGGTGCGCTGCCTCGTATCGAGGTCGATCGCCGCCACCCTGCGCCCCTGCGCGGCGAGCGCGACCGCGCTGTGGACTGCCGTGGTGGACTTGCCGGTGCCGCCCTTCTCGTTGGCGAAAGTGATGAAATGCGGCACGACGCCAAAACCCTCGGATACTTGATTAACCAATGCGCGGGCCGCTACCAGCCCGCCGACCAGACCTCTATCGGAGCCCCTTGGGCGGTGCAAATCATCCGTGATCAGGACGCGCTGAACGAAGCGCTCGGCGCGCTCCGCGAGGGCGGCGCGACGATCGCGTTCGTGCCGACCATGGGGGCGCTCCATGCCGGACACATGGCCCTGGTCGCCGAGGCGCGGCGCCGCGCGGACCATGTCGTCGCCTCGATCTTCGTCAATCCGACCCAGTTCGGCGCCGATGAGGATCTCGCCGTCTATCCCCGCCGCGAGGCCACCGATGCGGCGATGCTGGAGCAGGAGGGGTGCGAGATCCTCTGGATGCCGGACGTGGCGACCATGTATCCGGACGGGCCCGAGGCGACCGTCCGGGCCGCAGCGATCGGCGACACGCTCGAAGGCGCGTCGCGGCCAGGCCATTTCGACGGCGTCGCGACCGTGGTCGCGCGCCTGTTCGAGCAGGTGCGCCCCGACCTCGCCTTGTTCGGCGAGAAGGATTACCAGCAGCTCGCGGTGATCCGGCAGATGGTGCGCGACCTCGGCCTTGAGGTCGAGATCGTGGCAGTGCCGACCCAACGCGACGTGGACGGCCTCGCCTTGTCCTCGCGCAACGCCTATCTCTCCGAGGAGGAGCGGCGCGACGCCCGCATCCTGCCGCGCGCGCTCGGCGAGGCGGCGCAGGCGATCGAAGGCGGCGCACCGGTCAGCGAAGCGCTGGAGCGTGCCCGCACCCGGCTCGCCGAGGCCGGCTTCGACCCGATCGACTATGTCGAATTGCGCGACGCGGAGACGCTGCAGCCGCTCGAGGCGCTCGACCGCCCCGCCCGGCTGCTCGCCGCGGCGAAGCTCGGCCGCACCCGCCTCATCGACAATCTGCCGGTGGCGCCGGCGCACCAATGATCACGGCTGCATCGAGACGACGCGTCACCCCAGGTGACTCACGACAGCCTTCCCCTCGGCCTGTTTGAAGTAAGCGCCCAAGCGCAGGGCGGCGGTCTGCTCGTTGGTTATGGTATAGACTGTCCCGTCCTTGGTGGTCTGCCAGTGAGGAAGATTGAAGCTCTGAAAATAACGCTCGTCGTCATCGGGCTTGCGCCAGTCAGCCAGTTCCGAGCCCTCGACGGTCGTCTTCACATTGGCGTTGTTCGAATTGATGATTGTGCTGACCGGAAGGGCGCGCTTTCTCGAGCGGCTGAGAGCGGCGGCCTTGCTCGTCCGCAAATGGTTCTTAGTGAATTCATCCGTGAGACTGACGGCGTAATTGGACGCAGTCACGGTCGCCATTTGCAGGACCGGGGCAGGCGCGGCCCTAAGCTGAACCGTTTCGGCGGCAGGCCCGCGCCAAGCGGCGGCGAGATCGCCGAACCGGTCGGCTTCCCGCTCGAGCGCCGCATCGTCGTTGATGTCGATCCCGCGAAGCTGCAGCGTCGCGGGCACGCGGTCCTGCTTCTGCTGAACGACGTGCCAGGCCTCATGGGCGAGATGACGTTCCTGGCCCGGCGCGACATGGATCTCGGCGCCCTGCGTATAGGCATGGGCATGGAGTTGGGCCGGCCTGGACGAACCGTAATGGACGCGGACGTCGTCGAGGCTGAGGCCGGACAATGCCTCGACACCCGCCTTCAGCCGGTCCGGCAGGCCGGTGCGGTTCGCGTTCCGCTGCGGCGCCGATACAGGTTCGGCATCCCCCGCCTGCCGCTGGATCGCGGCGGGCAAGGACGGGCGGCTTTGCAGTGCGACGCGTTGCGCGCCGATCCGCGCGGCCTCGCTGAGTCCCGGCCTCGATTTTCGGGCGGCAGCCGATTGGGTGGCGGGGGCTTTTGGCGCAGGCGCGAAAGCCGTTCGTTCGTGTTGTCTCATCGCCCGCTCTCCCGCAACGCGTCGCCGGTGGGAAGGCTAATCCCATTAGGGACGCGCGGCCAGCGTCTTCCGGTTCGAGACCTCATCGCGGCCACTCGGGGCGAATCTGGTAATCGCCGCGTTAACCATTTGTTTGGGATTGCTGGGCGAAACACCCGATCAGACGCACCTGGAAGGGGCAGACGAACATGGGGCACAGTCTGAAGAGCGCCGCTTTCCTGGCCGAGAGCCGGATGATCGACGCGGCCATGGGAGACGTCCAGGCGCTGTACGAGCTGGGCATCGCTTATTCGACCGGCAGCGGCGGCGTCGCCGTCGACATGATCGAGGCGCACAAATGGTTCAACCTCGCCGCGCTGCAGGGCAACAGCCTCGCCCAGGAATGCCGCGCCGACATCGCCGAGGACATGACCGCCCGCGAGATCGCCGAAGCGCAACGCCAGGCCCGCGCCTGGCTGGCCGACATCGCCCAGCAATCGCGGGCGGCTTGACGGCCTCGACAGGCCGTCATCCCGGCCCTTCGACGCCGCCTGCGGCGTCGCTCAGGATAAATTCCGCCCGGGATCTGGCGGAGACCCCCTGAGACGTCTTGTCCTGAGACCCCGGCCTGCGCCGGGGTGACGTTAATTCCCCGAAGCCGTCCGCGCCGGCGCTCCATTCCGATAGCGCGCGAACCACGCCAGGATCGCCCCCGCCTTCGCGCCGCTCTGTGACGGCCTTGCCGCGATGGTGCCGTGGCTGGCGCCCGGTACCTTGACCAGAGCGGTCGGCACTCCGCGCAGCTGCAGCGCCGCATAATATTGCTCGGCCTCGCTGTCGGGCGTGCGGTAATCCTCGCTGCCGACGACGACCATGGTCGGCGTCTGCACGTTGCCGACCAATGAGAGCGGTGAGCGCGCCCAATAGCCCTGCGGATCCTCCCATGGATAATGGCCGAACCAGTAGCGGGCGAAGAAGGGCGGGCCGTCCGCGGTCAGCACGAAGCTGGACCAGTCGATCACCGGCTTCTGCACCGCCGCGGCGCGGAAGCGGTTGGTCTTGCCGACGATCCAGGCGGTGAGCACGCCGCCGCCCGAGCCGCCGGTGACGTAGAGATGCTCCGGATCGGCGAAGCCCTGGGCGATGGCCGCGTCCACCGCGCTGATCAGATCGTCATAATCCTGGCCTGGATAGGCATGGTGGATGAGGTTGGCGAAATCGGCGCCATAGGAGGTGGAGCCGCGCGGATTGGCGGAGAGCACCACATAGCCGGCGGCGGCATAAAGCTGGTCGTCGGTC
>JAFAZM010000097.1 GCA_019239785.1 Sphingomonadaceae bacterium | reverse complement strand
CCGCGACCAGGGTCAGGCTGCCGGCGCGGTAGAGGTCGGTGCGCCAGCTGTGGAGATCGTCGAGCCCAATCGCGGCGATGCTGGTTTCGTCGCCGAGGATCGGGCGGCCCAGCGGCTGCTCCGGATAAGCGGCGGACCAGAGATCGTCGAAGATGATGTCGGACGGCGTGTCGCGCGCCTCGCCGAGCTCCTGCAGCACGACCTCCTTCTCGCGGGCGAGGTCGCCGCTCTCGAAATGCGGGCGGAGCACCATGTCGGAGAGCAGTTCGATGCCGAGCGGCAGGTGCTCGGCCAGCAGGGAAGCGGAGAAGCTGGTGCCGTCGCGGTCGGTGCAGGCGTTGAGGTCGCCGCCGACATCCTCGACCGCCTCGCTGAGCTCGCGGGCCGAGCGGCCACCCGCGCCCTTGAAGAGCATATGCTCGAACAGGTGGGCGAGGCCGTTGACCCGCGCCGGCTCGTGGCGGGAGCCGGCATCGGCATAGAGGCCGACGGCAACGGTCTCGAAGCCGGGCATCGGCCGGCTCGCGACCTTGAGGCCGTTGTCGAGTATGGTGAGCTTCGTCATTCGTGCGGGTTGATCCAGATATGGAAGGGTTCGGAAAGAGGCTCCGTTCGCCCTGAGCCTGTCGAAGGGCTTTCCTTCCTTGCCCCGGTCCGAAAAGAAGGTGAGGGCTTCGACAGGCTCAGCCCGAACGGTGGCTGGTGTCTGGACCCGATCTAGGCGCTCAGGGTTCCGGCGGCAATGTCCGGCGCATCCGGTGCCTGAGCGCCAGCACGTAGATCACCGCCGCCGCTGCCGCGAAGAAGAACCATTGAAAGGCGTAGGACATGTGGTTGTTCGGGATGGAGTCGATCGAGGTCGGCTGGCTCGGGACGAGCGGCGGCGCCGCGGTGGCGGCGGTGAGGACGATCGGGCCGTCCTCGCCGACGACGCTGAGGCGGCCGGCGGCGATGCCGTGCAGCGAAAGCCGGCGCGGCGCGTCGGGCCGCTCGGACCAGCCCATATTGACCCGCAGCCGCCCAGCCAAGCCGGCCGCGCCCGGCCGGCAAGGAATGACATAGACCTGGCCGACCCGGTCCTGCAGGTTGCGGCCGGCATGGATGTCCGCCTCGGCGTCGCGCGCCTCGCAGGTGACCAGGGCGCGGCGGAACGAGAGCGGCGGCAGCTGGGTGCGGCCGTCGAGCAGGGGATCGAGATCGACCGCCGGCATCGCGGCGGCGGCGCTGTACTGGGTGAGCAGATCCTCCTTCCACTGCGCCCGCCGGAGCTGCCAGATGCCGAGCGCGATCATCGTCGCGACCGCAGCGATCACGACCAGGGTCGCGAAGACGGGCACCCGCCTCACGGCGCGTCCCGGATGCGGCCTTCGCGGGCGCGGTGGCGATATTCGAGCGCGAGCAGCAGGCCCTTGCCGATCCGCAGCAGGAAGATGGTCAGTCCCGCGGTCAGCGGCACCCAGAGCAGGACGTGCACCCACCAGGGTGGCGAAAGCTTCAGCTGCACGACGATGGCGAGCGCGACGACGATCCCGCCGACGATGAAGATCAGGAAGGCCGCCGGCCCGTCGCCGACGTTGAAGGAAGCGAAATCGAGCCCGCAGGCGCGGCATTTCGGGGCGAAGCCGGTGAGGCTGGCGAACAGGGTGCGGTTGCCGCAGCGCGGGCACAGGCCCTGGAGGGCGGCTGTGACGGGCGTCGGTTCGGTCATCTTTTAAATCCTCCCCGGGACGGGGGAAGTCGGGTTGGACTGCCCCCGGCAGTCCAAGATTGCTCCGGGGGAGCGATCGACCCGCCTTCGGACCGCGACGCGAAGCGGCGTGGTGGAGGGGGCCCGGCGGTTACGCGCCTCAAACTCGGGGCCCCCTCCACCATGCTGCGCATGGTCCCCCTCCCCGTCCCGGGGAGGATTGGAGGCCTCAATGATATTGCGCGCCCCAGCCGCCCCAGACGTAGACGCAGAGGAACAGGAACAGCCAGACCACGTCGACGAAATGCCAGTACCAGGCGGCCGCCTCGAAGCCGAAATGCTGCCGCGGGGTGAAGTGGCCGAGATAGGCGCGCACCAGGCAGACGCTGAGAAAGATGGTGCCGACGATGACGTGGAAGCCATGGAAGCCGGTCGCCATGAAGAAGGCCGACGTATAGATATTGTCTTTGAAGCCGAACGGCGCGTGGCTGTACTCATAGGCCTGGATCGAGGTGAACAGCAGGCCGAGCCCGATCGTCAGCCAGAGGCCCTTGATCAGCCCGTCGCGATGGCCGTTGATCAAGGCGTGGTGCGCCCAGGTCACGGTGCAGCCCGAGCAGAGCAGGATCAGGGTGTTCAGCAGCGGGAAACCGAACGGATCGAGCACGTGCATGCCGTGCGGCGGCCAGACCCCGCCGACCGCGTCCACGGCCGAGGGGAAGAGCGAGGCATCGAACCAGGCCCAGAACCAGGCGACGAAGAACATCACCTCCGAGGCGATGAACAGGATCATGCCGTAGCGCAGGTGGAGCTGGACGATCGGCGTATGATCCCCGCCATGGGCCTCGCGCACCACGTCCACCCACCAGCTGAACATGGTCGCGGCAATGCCGATCACGCCGGCGCCGATGATGTAGCCGCCATAAGGCAGGCTGTGCATCCAGCGCACCATGCCGGAGAAGAAGGTGAGCGCCGAGATCGCGCCGATCAAAGGCCAGATGCTAGGATTGACGATATGATATTGGTGGGTCTTGGCTCCGGCCATATCCGCTTGCGTCCTTCTCTGCTGCGCCGGCTCTATCGTCCCGCCGGCGCCTGGTCCACTGGGTAAAAGGTGTAGGACAGGGTGATCTCGCTGATGTCGCGCGTGTCGG
>JAFAZM010000024.1 GCA_019239785.1 Sphingomonadaceae bacterium | reverse complement strand
CCGGGAAGCCGAGATAGAAACGGTGCGCGGAAAGGCCGCCGGCGAAGAACCAGAGCACATAGGCGGTGCCCGTCGCCTTGGGCGCGATCGGGGGCCCCTGGCGCGGGGCGAGGAGCTCGTCGCCGAGGCGCGGCTCCTGCTGGGGGCGGGCGCGCTCCGCGGCGAGGAAGGCGGCGCGGCGCGCGGCCAGGTCCGTCTGCGCGGCGGCCGAGCCCTTGCGGCCGAAGGTCGCCCCGCTCATCGCCGCCCCGACCAGAGGTGGAGCTGCTTCAGGCGGATGCCGTCGGCGAGATACCAGGCCCAGCTGAGCGCCAGCCCGGCAAAGGCCGGATAATATTGGAAGATCGCGACGGTGCCGACGCAGCCGAGGAACAATAGCGCCTGGGCCGCGCCGGTATAGGGCCGCCGCAGATAGAAACGGTGGCCGCCGATCAGGCCGAGCAGGAACCAGATCGCATAAGCGGCCCTGAGCGAACGGTCGGTCGGCGGTGGCGGCGCGGTCACCGCGTTAAGCGCCGCGGCGGCCGCCTCGGCTTCGTCGGAGGGAAGGGCCGCGGCTTCGGCCGCCGCGCCGTCGCGGCTGCGCTCCCTGGCGAGGAAGGCGGCGCGGCGCTCGGCGGCATCCGCGCCCGGATCCTCGACGCCCTGCATCGGCCGGAACGAGCGCGGCTGCGGGTCGGCGACGAGCTGCGCGCGCCGCGGCGCCACTGCGCCCGCGGCCATGCCTTTTCGTCCGAACCCCTGCGCCGTCATCCATCGCTCCAGCAAAGGAGGCCGACGGCTAGCAGCGGAGGGCAAATATCCGGTTAATTGCGCACCAGCCGCACCGCCCGCGCGAGCAGGCCGACGAACCTCTGCTCCTCGACCGGGGCGGCCGCATTGTTCCAGCTGCCGGTGATCGCGTACCAGGCGCCGGCATTGTTGCGCACCAGCCAGGTGAGATTGAGCACGCCCGGCTCCGACCCGCCCTTGTAGCCGACATAAGCGAGCTCGCCGCGCAATTGCGGACCGAGGCCGGGATTGATCGCGAGGATCGCCCTGGCGGTGTCGTCGCCGTTGCGGCGCAGCCAGTCCATGGTCCGGACCATGTCCGCGGCCGAGGCATACCATTCCAGCTCGATATGGAGCGGGTTGCCGGTGAAGCGGGCGACGTCGATCCGCGACGCGTCGACCGCGGCGTAATCGCGCGCCAGCAGCCGCCGGCGGCCGGCCTCGTCGGCCCGCTGCCAGGCATCGAAGGCCGCCGTCGGGCCGGTCTTGATCGCCGACATTTCCAGGGTCGAGAGGAAGGGGCGGTTGCGCGCGGGATCGGCGATCCCGATCGTCGCCATCATCCGCTCGACATTCTCGCGCCCGGCCACGTGGAGCAGCATGTCGGCAGCGGTGTTGTCGCTCACCGAGATCATCAGCGACGCGAGCGTATGCAGGGTCAGCGGCGCGCCGAGCGGCCAAGTCTGCAGCGTCCCGGACGGGATCGAATGGCGGTCGAGCGCGACCAGGTCGGTCCAGTGCCGCTGACCGGCCGCGACCTGCCGGCTGAGCTCCGCGAGGATGAAGAGCTTGAACGCCGAGCCGATCGCCAGCGGCCGCGCCGGCTCGAGCGAGGCGAGCAATTCCGGCGCGGCCTGGCCGAGCCGGGCGATCGCGACGCTCTTCTCGCCCGGCAGGGCGCGGATCTCGTCGACGATCGCGGCGAAGCTGTCGCTGCGCATCTCGGCGCCGGTGATCAGCAGGCCGGAGATCCGGTTCGGGGGCTGCGGCTGCACGGCGATCTGGATGGTCAGGACCGCGCGCTCCAGCCCGACATGCATGAGTCCGGACTGCGGCGAGCCGGCCTCGAGCCGATCGAGCCCGCGCACCGCACCATATTGGCCGACGATCTGCTGCCCGATCGCGCGGACCTGCGCCGGCGGCACCTGGGCGAGGAATTCCGGCGTGAACAAATCGGCCGGATCGCCCTGGCCGCGCAGCAGGGCGACCACCTGCTCGGCGCGGCCGCGCAAGATCGCGCTCGGCTCCTGCGGCTGCGCGAGCGCGGGGCCGCACAGGCCGAGCAGGAGCAGCAGCGCCAGCAATGCCCGTCTCGCCATTCGCCCGCCTCCGCCAAGCTTCCCGGCGCAACCCGCGCCCGCCTGCATAGTTTAGCCTCCGAAAGAGATTTTGGGAGAGCGACATGCCCGTATCCACCATGAGCGTCGTCGAGCGGATCGCGCGGGTCATCGCCGGGCGGGCGGTCAGCGCCAATGCGGAAGGCGAGGAAACCTCCGCCGGCAACCTCGTCGACTCGGCCTGGCAGGATTATCGGCCCGACGCCTTGTCGATCCTGCGCACCTTGCGCGAGCCGGACCCGGCGATGGCGAACGCGGGCGATATCGCGGTGTGGGAACGGATGATCGAAGCCGCCATCGCGGAGGCCGAGGCCGACGCGGCGGCTTGAGCTTTGTTCCCTCTCCCCCTTGGGGAGAGGGTCAAGGAGAGGGGGAGACGGGAGAGATTGTTCGCGGACTCACTGCCCCTCTCCCCAGCCCTCTCCCCGGAGGGGAGAGGGAGTAAGTCAGCGCAACTGCGGCCACAACACCCACAATGCATAAGCCGAAGGCACGGTCAGCACGATCCCCGCCACCACGTCGAACGCGCGGATCGGCCGCACCTGCACCCCGCGCTCGCGCGCCCGCATGTCCCAGAAGCTGATCCAGAGGATGGAGAGGCCGCAGACCAGGGTCAGAGCGAGCAGGATGGCATAGGGATAGAGCACCGCATCCGCCCAGCTTCCGAACGCGCTCGCCAGCAGCAGCGCCGCCAAGCCGCAGCCGAGACCCGCCACCGTCGCGCGCTGGATCGTCCAGCGCTGGCGCCAGCCGCGGGGCGGCGGGGGAGCGCGGCGCTTATGCGTCAATCGCTTCCTCGTCCAATTCGGCGGCGTGGGCCTGGATGAAGTGGAAGCGATGCTCGGGGTTGCGGCCCATCAGCTCGTCGACCAGCTTGCGGATGCGAAAGCGATCCTCCGGATCCTTGGGCAGGGTGATCTTGATCATCGCCCGCGATTTCGGGTCCATCGTCGTCTCGCGCAGCTGGCTCGGGTTCATTTCGCCAAGCCCCTTGAAGCGCGACACCTCGACCTTCTTGCCCTTGAAGGTCGTCGCTTCGAGCTCGGCGCGATGGGCCTCGTCGCGGGCATAAGCGACGGTGCCGCCGGCGGCGAGGCGGTAGAGCGGCGGCTGGGCGAGATAGAGGCAGCCCTGCCGGACCAGCTCCGGCATCTCCTGGAAGAAGAAGGTCATCAGCAGGGTCGCGATATGGGCGCCGTCGACGTCGGCGTCGGTCATGATCACGATCCGCTCGTAGCGCAGATCGTCCGGATTGCATTTGTCGCGCACGCCGCAGCCGAGCGCCTGGATGAGGTCGGCGATCTCCTGGTTGGCGCGGATCTTGTCGGCGGTCGCGGAGGCGACGTTCAAGATCTTGCCGCGGATCGGCAGGATCGCCTGGGTCTTGCGGTCGCGCGCCTGCTTGGCCGAGCCGCCGGCGCTGTCGCCCTCGACGATGAACAATTCGGTGCCGGCCGGATCGTCGTTGGCGCAGTCGGTGAGCTTGCCCGGCAGGCGCAGCTTGCGCGACGAAGTCGCGGTCTTGCGCTTGATCTCGCGCTCCGCCCGGCGCTTGAGGCGCTCGTCCATCCGGTCGAGGACGAAGCCGAGCAAGGCCCGGCCGCGGTCCATATGGTCGGCGAGATAATGGTCGAAATGGTCGCGCACCGCATTCTCGACCAGCCGCGCCGCGTCGGGCGAGGTCAGCCGGTCCTTGGTCTGGCTCTGGAATTGCGGGTCGCGGATGAAGACCGAGAGCATGATCTCGGCCCCGGTCAGCACGTCCTCGGCCTGGATGTCCTTCGCCTTCTTCTGGCCGGTCAGCTCGGCGAAGGCGCGGATGCCGCGGGTCAGCGCCATGCGCAGCCCCTGCTCGTGGGTGCCGCCGTCGGGCGTCGGGATGGTGTTGCAATAATAAGAGGCGTTGCCGTCGCCCCAGACCGGCCAGGCGACCGCCCATTCAACCGAGCCCTGGCCGTTCGGGAAATCGTGCCGGCCGGTGAAGGGGATGTTGGTCGCGGTCTCGCGCTCGCCGATCTGCTCCTTGAGATGGTCCGCGAGGCCGCCCGGGAACTGGAACACCGCCTCGGCCGGGATCTCCTCGCCGAGCATGTCGCCGGCGATCAGCGACGGGTCGCAGCGCCAGCGTATCTCGACACCGGCGAACAGATAGGCCTTGGAGCGCGCCAGCCGGTAGAGCCTGGCCGGCCGGAACCGGCCGTCCTCGCCGAAAATCTCGGGATCGGGAACGAAGCTGGTGGTGGTGCCGCGCCTGTTCTGGGTCGGGCCGACCTCGATCAGGCCGGAGGTCGGCACGCCGCGCGCGAAGCTCTGCCGGTAGACCATCTTGTTGCGCGCCACCTCGACGATCGTCTCGCTCGACAGCGCGGTGACCACCGAGACGCCGACGCCGTGCAGGCCGCCCGAGGTGGAATAGGCCTTGCCCGAGAATTTCCCGCCGGAATGGAGGGTGGAGAGGATCACCTCGAGCGCCGACTTGCCCGGATATTTGGGGTGCTCGTCGACCGGCATGCCGCGGCCGTTGTCGCTGATGGTCAGCCGGTTGCCGGCCTCGAGGCTGACCTCGATCCGGTTGGCATGACCGGCCACCGCCTCGTCCATGCTGTTGTCGAGCACCTCGGCGGCGAGATGGTGGAGCGCGCGCTCGTCGGTGCCGCCCACATACATGCCCGGCCGCCGCCGCACCGGCTCCAGGCCCTCCAGGACTTCGATCGAGCTGGCATCGTAATCGCTTCCCCCGCGGGCGGGGGCGCCGAACAAATCGTCTGACATGGATCAGCTATAGGAGCCGCGGAGTCGCGGGGGCAAGGGGATTGCAGGCCGGGCACGCCGAGAGCCGCCCGGCGGGAGGACCGGACGGCTCGTTGGTCGGCGGGATCGGCCGGAGGGAACCGAAAAAACGGCCTGTCTCAACGCCTTGTCGTGGTTGAAACGGCCGGAGCCGCGCCCCGGTTCCCTGCGACGGCGGCCGCGGGCGCCGGTTGCTTCGGTCTAGGAAGTTGCGCGCGGCGCCGGGGCGGGGGAGGAGGGGACGGCTGCCGCGCGCGCCCTCCCAACCGGCACGCGCGGAGCGAGTTCCGCAAAGGAAGCGGGAGCTTAACCCAAGTCAGGCAAATCGTTGGATACGCCTAGAACCCTCTCCCGCTCGCGGGTGCATCGGGTCGGCTGTGCCCCCGGCACAGCCTGAATGTCGCGGGGGGCGACATTCACCCGATGCAGGCAGGGTGCGGGTCTTCTTCTTGTTTCCGGCCGTGGTGCAGCCAACAGGAAAACAAGAACAAGACCCTCATCCTCCCGCCGCTGCGCGGCGGGCCCCTCCTTCTCCCGCGAGCGGGAGAAGGGGACAGGCCGCGGCTGGTCGAGCGTCAGGACGAATAATACATGTCATATTCGACCGCGCTCGGGGTGGTCTCCCAGCGCAGCTGCTCTTCCCACTTCAGCTCCATATAGGCGTCGAGCTGGTCGTCGCTGAACACGTCGCCCTTGGTCAGGAAGGAGCGGTCGGCGTCGAGCGCAGTGAGCGCCTCGCGCAGCGAGCCGCAGACGGTCGGCACCTCGGCCAGCTCCTGCGGCGGCAGGTCGTAGAGATTCTTGTCGATCGGATCGCCCGGATGGATCCGGTTCTGGATGCCGTCGAGGCCGGCCATCAGCAAAGCCGAATAAGCGAGATAGGGATTGGCGAGCGGATCGGGGAAGCGGAACTCGACGCGCTTCGCCTTCTCGCCGGCGCCATAGGGGATGCGGCAGGAGGCGGAGCGGTTGCGGCTCGAATAAGCGAGCAGCACCGGCGCTTCGTAGCCGGGCACCAGGCGCTTGTAGCTGTTGGTGGTCGGGTTCGTGATCGCGTTCAGCGCGCGGGCATGCTTGATCACGCCGCCGATGAAATAGAGGCACATTTCGGAAAGGCCGGCATAGCCGTTGCCGGCGAAGAGCGGCTTGCCGCCCTTCCAGATCGAAATGTGGGTGTGCATGCCGGAGCCGTTGTCGGTCTTGATCGGCTTCGGCATGAAGGTGACCGACTTGCCGTAATTGGCGGCGACCATCTGGCAGACATATTTGTAGATCTGCATCCGGTCGGCGGTCGTGGTCAAAGTGCCGAAGGTGAGGCCGAGCTCGTGCTGGGCGGCGCCGACCTCGTGATGGTGCTTGTCCATCGGCAGGCCCATCTCCAGCATGGTCGCGACCATCTCGCCGCGGATGTCCTGCGCGGAATCGACCGGCGCGACCGGGAAATAGCCGCCCTTGGCGCGCGGCCGGTGGCCGAGATTGCCGTTCTCATATTTGGTGGCGCTGTTGGTCGGCAGCTCGATATCGTCGATGGTGAAGCCGGAGGCGGAATAGCCGTCCTCGAAGCGGACGTCGTCGAACATGAAGAATTCGGCCTCGGGGCCGACATAGACGGTGTCGCCGACCCCGGTCGCCTTGAGATAGGCTTCGGCCCGCTTCGCGGTCGAGCGCGGATCGCGGGCATAGAGCTCGCCGGTGCCCGGATCGACGATGTCGCAGAAGAGGATGCCCATCGGCGTCGCGCTGAACGGATCGACATACCAGGCGTCGAGATCGGGCTTCAGGATCATGTCCGATTCGTTGATCGCCTTCCAGCCGGCGATCGAGCTGCCGTCGAACATCAGGCCGTCGCTGAGCTCGTCCTCGCCGATCACGCCGGAGCACATGGACAGGTGCTGCCATTTGCCCTTTGGATCGGTGAAGCGCAGGTCCACCCACTGGATCTCGCCGTCCTTGATCGCCTTCAATATCTTGCCCGGATCGTTCGCCATTTGCCCTGTCCCCGAAAGGTGATTGCCATTGCCTGCGCGCGGAATCGCCGCACTGCACAATTTTCCTCATCGCACGCCCGCGCCGCCCGTCCAGCGGGACGTGAATATTTCACGTGGGGCGATTAGATCCTCCCCGGGACGGGGAGGGGGACCATGCGCAGCATGGTGGAGGGGGCCCGGAGCTTAAGGCGCCTCTTCCACGGGGCCCCCTCCACCACGCCGCTTCGCGTCGCGGTCCCCCTCCCCGT
>JAFAZM010000348.1 GCA_019239785.1 Sphingomonadaceae bacterium | reverse complement strand
GTTCGTGGCCGCCTTCACGTTCGAAGGGGCGGCGCTGCTGCTCGGCGGGCCGCCGCGCATCGCCGCAGGCTCCATCCTCGACATCGAGACGCTGCCCTCATGCGTGGCGGCGGCGCTCGCCGATCGGCTGGTCGAGGCCAGCTCGTTCGGGCACCGGGTGCAGATCGTCGAATCTCTCTTTCGGTCCTTGGGAACGGACGGCTTGCCGCGCTTTGCGGATGCTCCCGTCCTCGCGCTGGCCAGTGCGATCGTCCTTGATCGGCGTAGGGGGTCGGTGACGGGGATCGCGCGCGCCGCCGGGCTCAGCGAACGCACGCTCTACAACCGGCTCGAGCGCGAGATCGGATGCGGGCCGAAGCGGCTGCTGCGGCTGGCGCGGCTTCACCGCCTGTTGCGCACTCTCCATCCCTCCCCGCTCGGCGGTCGGCCGAGCCTCGATCCGCTGCTCGAGTTCGCCGACGAGGCGCACAGGCACCGGGAGTTCGTCGCCCTGACGGGAGCGAAGCCGCGTGCGTTCGTCTCGAGCAAGGCCGCGTCAGGCGACCGCCTGTTCCATAGCGTCGCAGCGGACTGGTGACCGGCGGCTCAGCCGGAATCCTTGAGGTTCGCCGGGCCGAAGCCGTGCGGGATGAGCTCCGAGATCCGGTCCACCCGGGTCTGGGTCCCGTTGCCGTTGGAGGATATCACCTCGACGTCGCGCCCGGCCAGTTGCGCCGCCTCGAGGATCGACTGCCGGCAGCCTCCGCATGAGGTGACGACCGACTCGCCGCTCAATATGCCGTGCTCCGCGCTGCCGCCGGAGACGGCGATGCGCGCGACCCTGTCCAGCCCGAACGCGGCCTGCGCGGCGGTGAGCGCCGCGATCTCGGCACAGACGCCCAGGCGGTAGCAGGCATTCTCCATGTTGGCGCCGACCGCCACCTCACCGTCGACCGACTCGATCGCGCATCCGACGCTGAAGCGGGAATAAGGCGCGTAGGCCCGGAGCGCCGCTTCGCGGGCGCGCTCGACCAGGCTCGGGTTCGAGGATGCATCGCTCATCGCGTCCTCATAACCTGCTCTCGGCTGCTGCCTAGGGGGAACACTGGCGCCGATCCGGTGACGCGTTAGGGTGCGCGCCCGGCGGCAGGCGATTCGGGGCGATATCCTGCCGCAAAAACATGGAATCTTTGCGCGAGCTTGCGCGCTTAACGAGGAGTTCTCGCCAATGTCCGCGCGCCTGCGCCTCGCCTTTGCCGCCGCTGCTGCGGCCCTCGCTCTCGCTCCCGCCCCCGCTTTCGCCTGGGGCAAGACCGGGCACCGCGTCGTCGCGGCGATCGCCGACCGCGGCCTCAGCGCCGAAGCGCGCGCCCACGTCCGGCTGCTGCTCGGCACCGAGAGCCTCGACGAGGCGGCGACCTGGCCGGACGACATGCGCTCCGACCCCTCGCCCTTCTGGCAGAAGACGGCGACGCCCTGGCACTATGTCACCGTCGGCGGGGCTCAGTACGACGTGGCGCCGCCCGAAGGCGATGCGGTCACGGCTCTCAAGAAATTCCGCGCCACCCTGCTCGATCCCAACGCCTCGGTCGCGGACAAGCAGACCGCGTTGCGGTTCATCGTCCACATCGTCGGCGACCTCCACCAGCCGCTCCACGTGGGCCAGCCGGGCGATCATGGCGGCAACGACGTCAAGCTGAACTTCGCCGGCCGCCCGTCGAACCTCCACTCAGTCTGGGACACCGGGCTGGTCGACGACGAGCAGCTTTCCTTCACCGAGTTCGCCGAGCGGCTCGAGCGCCGGACCACCCCCGAGCAGGTGATCGCCTGGACCGATCCCGATCCGCTCGACTGGATCGCGGAGAGCGCCGCCATCCGGCCGACCGTCTATCCGGCCGCCGGCACCGCCGACCTCGGCTGGGACTATATCTACAAGTTCCGGCCGGTGATGGAGCAGCGCCTCGCCCAGGCCGGCGTGCGGCTCGCCGCCTATCTCAACGAGGTCTTCCACGCGCCGCCCCGCGTCGAGCCGCCCGCGGCGACGCCGGGCGGCCGCACGCGCCGCCACCGGATGTAGCGGCCGCCCGCTAGCGGAACGGCGGCTCGTCGAAGCTCCTCAACTTGCGCGAGTGGAGGATGGCGCCCTGGCGCTGCAGGTTGCGCAGCGCCTCGATGCCGATCCTGAGGTGCTGGCTGATCGCGCGCTCATAAAAGGCATTGGCCTGGCCGGGCAGCTTGATCTCGCCGTGCAGAGGCTTGTCGGAGACGCACAGCAAGGTGCCGTAGGGCACGCGGAAGCGGTAGCCCTGGGCCGCGACGGTGGCCGATTCCATGTCGATGGCGACCGCCCGGCTCTGGTTGAAGCGCAGCGCGGAGGATTGGTAGCGCAGCTCCCAATTGCGGTCGTCGGTGGTGACGACGGTGCCGGTGCGCAGCCGTTTCTTGAGGTCCTGCGGCTCCTCGCCGGTCACTTCGGCGGCGGCGTCGAACAGGGCCTGCTGGATCTCCGCGATCGGCGGAATCGGGATCTCGATCGGCAGCACGTCGTCGAGGACATGGTCGTCGCGCAGATAAGCGTGGGCGAGGACGTAGTCGCCGATCGTCTGGCTCGGCCTCAGGCCGCCGCAATGGCCGATCATCAGCCAGGCTTCCGGCCGCAGCACGGCGAGATGGTCGCAGATCGTCTTGGCGTTGGACGGCCCGACCCCGATGTTGACGAGGGAGATGCCGCCGCCGCTCGGCGCGATCAGATGGTAGGCCGGCATCTGCACCTTGCGCCACGAGCTGGCGCCGACGTCGCCGACCGGATCCTCGGTGTCGCGGGTGACGTAGACGCCGCCGGGGGCGGACAGGGCCTCGTAGGGGCTGCCGTCGCGGCGCAACTCCTCGGCCGCCCAGCGTACGAACTCGTCGACGTAGCGGACATAGTTGGTGAACAGGAGGTAGCGCTGGGTATGCTCGACCGGCGTCCCGGTATAGTGGCGCAGCCGCGCCAGGCTGAAATCGACCCGCGGCCCGTCGAACAGGGCCAGCGGCCGGTCGGGATGGCGGCTATAGTCCCAGGCGCCGTCCGCGACTTCGTCGCCGATATGGGCGAGCTCGGTGGTCGGGAACCAGCGCGACAGGTCGGCGGCGAGCGCGCCGTCGAGACGCAGGTCGTCGGTGCCGTCGAGCACGTAGGGATAGGGAATCTCACTGGGCGAGCGGCCGACGGAAATCTCCACCTCATAGTCGCGCAGCAGATAGCCGAGCTGCTCGGTCAGATATTTGCGGAAGTGGCGCGGCCGGGCGATGCTGATCGCGTAGCGCCCCGGCTGGTTGAGGCGGCCGAAGGCGCGCGGCGGGAAATGCGGGGGCCGATCGGAGCCGTAGTCGATCCTGAGCTCGGGATAGGCGAACAGCCCGGCGGCGCGCGCCTCGGCGTCGGGGCGCTCGCCGCGCATCAGGTAGCGGGCGAGGGCTGAGCGGAGGGCGGCGACCGATTCATCGAACATCTCGACGAGCGAATCGATGACGGCGGGGATGTCGTCGAGGCGCGTCATGGACGGCGCGCTCCCCGGTCTGTCTTGGCGCTGTACATTTCAGCCCCATAAGGCAAGGCGGGGCGGGCCGGAAGCGGCTTCGCCGCGGCGCCGCGAAGCGTGGCCGAAAAACCACGCTTCCAGCTTTTTAACCTTTGTCCACAGGGGCCCAAGCCGCCGGGCTTGGTTGCAGGTCGCGCCTCGGCTATCGGGGCGATGAGCGATTCTGCGGGGGAATCCTCCCATGGCGAGAGCGGTTTCCGGCGCGGCCGGCGAAAGCCTCTCGCCTGCGGCAAGGCCCTTCGCCGACGCGGATTTCGGACTGTCACATTTCTGGGGCAAGGCGCCGGTCGCCTAAGCTGAGGGGTCGAATAAATGAGGAAATTTACGTTGCTGTGCGCGGCGGCCG
>JAFAZM010000147.1 GCA_019239785.1 Sphingomonadaceae bacterium | reverse complement strand
CTCTTCTCCCAATGCTCGATCTCCTCCGCAGATTTCGGGGCCTGGGGGATCAGCATGAAATCCTCGACGAGGGTGCGGCCGACAGCCTGCGGCATCAGCACCATCAGGTTCACATAGTCCGGGCTCATGATCATGATCGTCGCCGGGAAGAGCTGATAGGCGAAGGTGATCACCGCCCGCAGCGCCCCCCAATCCTCATGGTCGATCCGCGCCAGATAGTCGGTGCGGCCGACCGCGCTGCGCTGGTGGATGCCGACCCGGTCGGCCACCGTGATGCCGTCGGTGAAGAAGCGCGCGATCGTGGCCGCATGGAGCCGCTGGACGTGGTACGATTCCAGGAAGGCGTCCATGATCAGCTTCCAGTTCGCCGGCACGTCGTGCAGCCTGCGGCGGAAGAGATGGTGGCCGGCGAGATCGAAGGCGTCGAACTCCGGCGCCAGCGCATCGGCATCGGAGAAGTCCGCCTGCTCGTCGCGCGCGAACCAGATCAGCCCGCCCGCCTCGCGGCTCGGCAGCGGCTTCAGCCCGTGGGTGGCCTTGTCGAGGCCGGGGAAGGTGTCCGGCCGCGGCATTGCCGCGAGCGCGCCGTCGGCCAGATAGGTCCAGGCATGATAGGGGCAGGTGATCCGCGGCGCCTTTTGCACCTCGCCGCCCTCGACCAGCCGCGTGCCGCGATGGCGGCAGACGTTCCAGAAGACGTGCGCCTCCCCTTTCTTGTCGCGGGTCAGCAGCAGCGGCATGCCGAAGCCGTCATGGGTGACGGCCATGTTCGGTTCGGGCAGCAAGGCTGAGGGCGCGATCACCTGCGGCAGCCGGTCGAACAATCTCGCCTGCTCCGCCGCGAACCGCGCCGGATCGGTATAGACCGCGGCCGGCACTGTGGTGACCCCGACGCCCTCGCTGCTCCGCCCCGTCGCGATGGTGCGGGCGAGATCGAGCTGGCCCTGGGTGGGCCGCTGCCGGATCGGCATGTCCATCTTGCGATTTTGCGACGCCGCGGCCGGGAAGGCAAGCCGGGGCTGGTCAAGTCCGCGCACTGCGCTAAGCTCCGCAAAAGGAAAGGGCGACGATGGTGGGGACCGGACGACCGAAGGGATGGCGGCTGCTGAAGGCGGCTTTGTCGACGCGCAAGTCGGCGACCATGCTCGCGTTCGGCTTCTCCTCAGGCCTGCCCTTCGCCTTGCTGATCGGGACGCTGAACGCCTGGCTCGGCGAGGTCGGCGTCAATCTCGCCACGATCGGCGTCCTCTCCTGGATCGGCCTCGCCTACGCCTTCAAGTTCCTCTGGTCGCCGATGGTGGACCGCCTGCCGCTGCCGCTGCTCGACCGGCTCGGCCGCCGCAAGAGCTGGATCGTGCTGTGCCAGAGCCTGCTGATCCTTGGCTTCGGCGGCCTCGCCATGACCAATCCCGCGGCCGATATCGGCACCTTCGCCCTGTTCGCGGTGCTCGCGGCTTTGGCCTCTGCGACCCAGGACATCGCCGTCGACGCTTGGCGGATCGACGTCGCCGACGAGCAGACGAGTGTCGAGCTGCTCTCGTCCATCTACCAGTTCGGCTATCGCACCGCGAGCATCGTCGGCGGGGCGATTGCGCTGGTGATGGCGGCGCGGATGAGCTGGTCGCTCGTCTATCTGATCATGGCGGCGCTGGTCGTCCTGCTGATCTTCGTCACGCTCACCGCGCCGGACACGAAGCGGCCAGCCGTCGGCGAGCTCCATGCCGGCCTCAACGAGAAGGGCGCGCTGAATGCGCGCGCGCGCGCCGTCGCGCTCGCCATCGTCGGCCTCAGCTGGCTGTGGGCGATCGTCTCGATCGTCCGCTTCATGGCGAGCATGCTCGGCGAGGCCGCGCCGGGCGTGCCGCGCCCGTCGGTCGCGGACTTCACGAAGAATATCGGCCCCTGGATCATCTTCGCGACCGTCTTCGTGCCGCTGATCGTCGCCGCGACCGTGAACTGGCTGAGGTCCCGCGGCCGCGCCGTGCTGGACGCGCCGGAGAGCAGGAGCTCGCCGGCGCGGACGGCGATGAACCATCTCTACGTGGCCCTGGTCGCGCCGCTGGTCGAGCTGACCGGCCGCCTCGGCTGGGCGGTGCTGATCACGATCGGCTTCATCCTGACCTACACGCTCTGCTACAATATCTGGTCGTCCTTCGCCTTCCCCTTCTACCTGGATTTCCTCCACTATTCGAAGGACGAGGTCGCCTTCGCCTCGAAGATCTTCGGTATCATCATGACCATCCTCGGGATCAGCCTGGGCGGCTACCTGTTCATCCGGATCGGGCGGCTGCCGACCATCCTGCTCGGCGCGATCCTCCCCGTGTTCGGCAATTTCATCTATGCCGATCTCGCGCTCGGCGGGGCCAATCTCGACATGGTGTCCCACGCCCTCGCCCTGGACCGGCTGCTCGGCCTGGTCGGCTTCGACCAGAGGATGGTGCGGCTGCTCGTCGCGATCTGCTACGAGAACATCTCGACAGGCCTCGCCGGCGCCGCCTTCGTCGCCTATCTTTCGGGCATCGTCAGCAAGCGCTTCACCGCGGTTCAATATTCCCTCCTCTCCTCGCTCACCTTCCTGATCGGCTCGCTCGGCCGGGGCATCGCCGGCGAGGCCTTCGACACCTACGGCTATGCCCTGGTCTTCCAGTGGACGGCCGCGGCCGGCCTGTTCGCGGTGCTGTTCGTGCTGCTCGAATGGCTGCGGGTGTCGGCGGTGCGGCGGCGCGAGGCCGACCTTGCCCCGTCCGTCGACGATGCGGGGAAGGCGGGCGCCGCCGAGCCCGCCGCCTAGCGCGATGCCGATCTTCTTCGCTTCGATCCTGGTCCAGATCGCCTGTGCGGTCCATTGCGTGCGCGGCGGGCGCAACTCGCTCTGGCTGATGGTGATCATCTTCCTGTCGCTGCCGGGCTGCCTCGCTTATTTCATCTTCGAGATCCTGCCCGAGCTGATGGGGCGGCGGGAGGTGCGGGCGGTGAAGAGCGCCGCGGTCAAGGCGATGGACCCGGAGCGCGACATGCGCCGCGCCCGCGAGGCGGTCGAGATCGCCGACACCGCCGCCAACCGGATCGCGCTCGGCGACGCGCTCGCCGCCAAGGGCCGCTGGGCCGAGGCGATCCCGCACTACGACGTCGCCGAGGCCAAGGCGCCCGGCGTCGACCGGCCCACCCGCTTCAAGCTCGCCTGCGCCTGCTTCGAGGCGGGCAGGAGCGACCGCGCGCGGGAATTGTTGGAGGCATTGCCGCAGTCGGGCTCGCAGAGCGAGAACGACCGCGCCGCGATGCTGCTCGCCCGTTTGCTCGAGGAGGATGGCGAGAGCGCCCGCGCGCTCGCCCTCTATGCAGAGCTCGGCGAGCGCATGCCGGGGGCAGAAGCGCAATGCCGGCAGGCGGCCCTGCTGATGTCGCTCGGCCGTCGCGCCGAGGCGCTGGCGCCGCTCTCCGAGGCCGAGCGGCGGGCGAAGCGGATGGACCGCCACGAGCGCGCCAAGCAGGCCGACATGTACGACTGGGCCGCCCGCAACCTCGCCGAGCTGAGAGCGGAGCGGGGCTGACCAATTCAAAAATCCTCCCCTGCAAGGGGAGGGGGACCAGCCGTAGCCGCAGGCGAAGGCTGGTGGTGGGGTATCAGCGTCCGAGGATTTGCTTC
>JAFAZM010000289.1 GCA_019239785.1 Sphingomonadaceae bacterium | reverse complement strand
GCCCGCGTGCCGTCCTGGACCTGCACGTCGATCATCAGGCCGCGCTCGCCCTGCGCCAGCCGCCAGACCCGCCCTTCGGCGGATTCGTCGGATTCGAACAGGCTGAGCGGCGCGATGGCGAGCGTCTGGCCCGGGCGGCCGGTGCCGAGAAAGGGGGGCAGCACGAACGAGGCGCGCTGCAGCACCGGCAAGGCGTTGGTGGCGATGCGCCGGAGCTGCGGCACCAGGGCGTCCCCGGCGGCGCGGAACAGCAGCACCTGCTCGGCGGCGCCGGGCGCCGCGTTCAGGCCGAGGATCATGACGCCGCTGCGGCGCAGGCCGCCGGTCGTGTCGAGCCGGACCGCGACCGGCGATTCGCCGCCGTCCGGCGCGCGCTGGCTGATCCTGACCCCGCCGAGCTGGTCGGCGCCCGCCTGCGCATCGTCATCGATCTCGAAGCCGAGCGAGATGCTGACCGACCCCGCGTCGAGCACGCCGGCCAGGCCGACGCGCAGCGCCGCGTCGCGCGAGGGCGGATCGCCGAACGGCGCGTAGGGCGCGCGGGGCCGGGCGTTGGCTGTTGTATGATCAACCGCGCCGTCGGCGGTCTCGACCACGACCGACGAAACCTCGACCGGCCAGAGCGGCGTGTCGGCAGCGACCTCCAGCCGCGGCGCGCAGGCGCCGGCCGGAGTCAGTCTGGTGCCCGCCCTGACCTCCTTGTGCACGCCGATCCTGTCGCGCGGCAGCAGCGCGCCCTCCGCCGGCCGCGCGCCCTCATTGGCGATGCCGAGCAGGCTGGCCATCGCCGAGCGCTCGTCTGTCCGGTCGCGGGCGATCGAATAGATCTGGGTGTCGGCGATCCAGGCGAGCAATTCGAGCAGGGTGATTCCCGGGTCGCTCTCATTATAGTCGGTCCATTCCGGCGCCAGCGAGGGCAGGATCGAGCGGCCGATCTCGACGAGCGCATCGAAGTCGATGTCGTCGAGCGGGGCGGAAAGCGGGATCATGCCGCCGCCTCCTGCGCCCGTACGAAGGCGATTCGGTCGAGCCGGACCAGCACGTCGGAAGGAATGGCTGCCGGCAAGGCGCGCTCTGCGGCGAGCTCCTTGTCGGCACGCTCCAGGGTCACGCGCTCGGGCAGGGCCAGTGCCGCGATCGGGGTCAGGGCCGCGGCGATGTCCTGGTCGTCGGGCAGCCGCCCCAGCGGCCAGCCCTTGCCGTCGTGATTGCCGGTCGCGGGATCGAACAAGGCGGCGAGCGCCGCCTTGGCCTGTTCGGCCGCCTCGGCGAACAGGTCGGGGCTGGCGGGCTGCAGCACCAAAGTGATCGCGAGCGGCAGGAGCCGCGGCGCGACGACGTTCAGCCCGCCCGGCCGCTTCAGGCCATAGCCGGAGACCGCGCGGATCGCGTCGCCATAGGCCCTGAGCTCGGCCGGCGTCGGGCGCGCCTCCGGCCCCGCCATCACCACGACCAGCCGCGTGCCGCCATTCTTCTTCTCGGCACGGACCTGGGCGATGCCCGGCGACACGGTCGGGGCATAATCTTCGAGGTCGGCGCGGCTGAGGATGCGGCCGCCGTGGCGGACCTTGGCGGCGGCGCGGCCGCGGGCGCGCTCCAGCGCCTCGGCATCGCTCCCGCCGGCGGCATCGTCGAGCGCGATCACCTTTTCGACCCCGGCGAGCGGCGAGAGCGTCTGCAAAATCTTGCCGGCGGAGACTCCGTTGGCCTTGGCGCCGGTGACATGACCGTAGCGGACCGCCATGATCTCGGCGCCGAGCGGCGGGATCAGACCGGTCGCGCCGTTGCCGAAGCGGATTTCGCCCGATTGCGGATCGAGGACGAAGACCCGGGCCGGCGCGCCCGTGTCGATCAGATCCCCGGTTTCCCGCCACAGCACCCAGTCGCCGGCCGGCCCTTCGGCATAGCTGGCGACGTCGACATCGGGATCCGCCTTCTCCTCGTCGGCGAGCAATTCGCGCACGCGCAGCTCGAGGCTGCCCGGCGCGACCGGCGGCTCCGTCAGGTGGAAGACCTGGTCGGCGATGCCGATCGACTGGCCGAGCTGCTCCTTCTCCCTGGTCTCGGTCGAGCTGGCACGGACGGCGTTGAGATGGAGGCCGCGCAGCCGCGGCGACCAGGTCGAGCCGTCGCCCTTCGGCCGCAGCCGCAGCCAGTGCGCGCCGATCCCGAACAGCTCGCTGAGATCGGGCGGCGACGGCAGCGCCAAAGTGAGGATGCCCGCCTCGGTGAGACCGTAGCTGGTGTCGCCGACCACGCTCGCCGGGACGAAGCGGCCGCCCTGCAGCAATTCGGCGATCAGCTCGGCCGGCGGCCCGGCCGGATCGGCATCGACATAGAGCGAGACGTTGTTGCCGGCGACGGGCCTGGAGAAGCCGAGCATCAGCCCGCGGACCGTCCCCGCCGCCGCGGCCGATGGCGGCCGGTAGCCGGGCGGCGGCAGGCAGGGGCTGTCGCAGCTTTCATAGGCGCCCGGCGCATCGCAGGGCGAAGGCGGTGCCGAGGGCGGCGGCGGGCAGGGATCCTCGCAGCTGTCGCTGATTGCGGCCGCCTCCGCACTGGCTTCGGCGGCGCTCACCGGGTTCATCAGCTCGGCGACCGGGGTGAAGACCGCGTAGGCGAGCCCCGCCTCGTTGGCGCTGGTCCGGTCGACGCTGCCGAGGCTATCCTCGGTCAGCACGATCTCCGGCCGCACCGGATTCAGCGCGCAATAGCCGAGCTTCAGACCGGTGACGTAGGGCGCGCGCACCGTGCTCACGTCGCGCGTCGCGACCTGCTCGGTGGTTTGGTTCGGCCCCGGTACCGACGTGACCATGACCTTGGCCTCGCCATAATCCCCACCGACAAGCCGGGCGCGGATCCAGTAACGGATCGCGCCGCCGACGTCGGTCGGCCTGATATCGGCCGGCGCCTTGAAGAAGACGCCGCCGCTTTTCTGGAAATTGGCGGTGTCGTCCCTGAGGTCGCGATTGGCGAGCGCCCACCAGGATTCGCCGTTCCAATATTCCCAGGACAAGGTGGGATTCGCGGTGGCGCCGGGGCCGAGGAGCAGCCAGGGTTGTGGCGCCACCGACAGCGGCATCTTGTCTTCGACGAGAAGGTCGTGGCGGGGGACCAGGTAGGCGCGCTCACCATCGTAGCGCAGCACGGTCGGCGCCACGTCCGGGTTGAAGCTGGAGCGGAGACGCTCGAAGGCGGCCCGGTCGGCCTCGGGGACGATTGTGGTCAAGGCCTGCGACACGGGCGCCGTGGTCGGCAGCGCGCTGAGCAGGACGTAGCTGACCACCCCACCCGGAAAGTTGGCCGGCCTCGTCCACGCGCCGGTCTTGTTGCGCGTGAGACGCCAGATGCCCGTGGGGGAGGAGCCGCCGTCGCGGTACGCCATTACGTCTATCGCGCTGCCCTCGATCGTCGCGGGCGTGCTGGGGTTGCGCCAATAGTCTTCGTACAGTTGGACGGCGTCCTTCTCCCACACGGCATCCCCTCTTCTCGGTTGCGCCTCGACATAGAGGAGGGCCGTGCTGCCCGAAGCCTCGCCCTGTTGGCTCGGCAGCGCCCTGAGCGTGCGCCAGCCGGACTGCGAGTCGTCGAGCGTGAAGCCGCCGCCGACCGGCGGCTTGTCGCCGAGCGTCGCATAGAGAACGCCGCCGGGCCGGCCGCGCACATCGACGAGAGGCGTGAAGGTGACCTTGTAGATCGTCGTACCCGAGCCTTCGACGGCCCGGTAGAGCAGTCCGGAATCGCTGCGCTGGACGATCGTCCGCCCCGCGCCCACCAGGAACGAGCGATCCCGACGCGCGCTGGTCCCGATCGACTCGCGCTCGGGCACTGCGGCGTAAGTCATGTCCGTCTTCGCGATGAACCGCGTCGGCTGCGTGTCCGCCGCGATCAGGGTGGGCAGCGCGTAGGGATTGGTCGGCTGCGAATCCTCGAACAGGAGGGGCAGGCGAGCCCGGAAATCCGCGACCTCGAAGCTCTTGGTGGCGCCGTCCGGCTCGATGCGCACGAGTTTGATGGCGGTGCCCTTGGCGCCGTCCACATAGCCCGCGACGTAGAGCCACTCGCTCGTCGACCGAAGCCAGGCGGTGCGCGGCGCTCCCGGCAAGCCGGTCACCTTGGCATAGCGGCCGAAATCGTCCTCGCCGGCCCGCTTCACGCGCTTGCCCCTCCCGCCCTGTTCGATCGAGAGCAGGGCGCCCTTCTCGCCCTGGATCGGCAGCAGATCGTCGCAGGTTTCGCCCAGCAGCTTCGGGTCCTTGTTGCCGCCGAGGTCGTCCCAGCGCAGCAGCGCCGTGCCGGCCTTGGCGAACAGGAGCGGCTGCTTCGTCCCCGAAAAGGCGACGCGATCGACCTCCAGGCCGCGGTGCCTGGCGTCGAGCGGCAGCTGCACCCACTTCACTGAGCCGGCATAGAGCTTGTCGTCGAAAACCATCTCCGCGACCCGCACCGAGCCGCGTCCCCCGACCGCGAGCCAGACCTTGTCGCCGATGGACCAGGCGGCCAGCGACGGAGTCTGCGGCGGCTCGGCGCCGGCCATGCCCGGGGGCTGGGGCACGGACAGCAGCACCGGCGGATCGCTGCGGAAGTCGGCCCGGTAGAGCATGTTGCCGGCGCCGAGCGCGAACACCTGCTGCCCGCGCGCATCCGCGACCGCGGCAAGCGGACCGAAATCGGGTCCGCCGAAGCCGAAGCAGAGGCTGACGTCGGCGCCGGCCTTGCTGAACGCCTCGTCCGAGCCGATGTAGAAGCTGTCGAACAGGCGCGGCTCGCGGCCGAACGGGTGGAACGGACTGTTGGTCACCACCGGCGTGGTGTTGGCGAACGCCTCGAAGCCAGTGTTGAGCTCGCCGATAAGATCGCTGCAGATCGCGTCCCTGGCGGCCGAGCACAGCCGTCCGCCGATCGCGATCCGCACGTCCTGCGCGGTCGCCGACGCCGCCGACCGGCCCGGCAGGCGCGCCCGCAGCCAGAGCGATTCCTGCGTGCCGATCTTCTTCTTCGCCGGCTTGCCGGCCGGCTTGGCGAAGCTCAGCGCAGCATCCTGATTCGGAACGAGCCGGTGCCAGGCGGGCGGATCGTCGTCGCCGAGCTGGCCCCACCAGCTCCATTCCGCCGCGGCCGGCAACGCGGCGCCGGTGACGTTGATCGTCACCGCCGAGGGCACGTCGAGCAATTTGGAATGGCCGAGATAGAAAGCGTGCCACTGGTGGTTGCGCGTGACCGCTTCGAACGGGCGGTAATCGTCCACCTCGATCGCCGGATCGTTCTCGGCGAGCGCCGCTTCCAGCCCGGGCTGGATCGTGACCAGGTCGCCCTCGACCTCGGTCGCCAGATATTGGCGCGCCGCCGCGCCGGCGCCCAGCTGGAGCAGGGCGCCCGGCTGCAGGCCCGCCGCCGGATCGAGCTGAAGCTTGGTCGCGCCGGCCGCGGCGCCGCTGCGCAGCCGGCGCTTGATCGGCGGAACGGGCGGCAGCGCGGCGGGGACCACCGAAGCGGAGGGGATCGAGATCGAATCCGCGTCGGCGTCGAAGCCGCGCAGCGCCGCGATCGTGCCCGGGACGAGATCGATCCTGGTCTCGGTCTCGAAGATCACCGGCCCGTCCGCATCGGCCATGAGCTGGGTCCGGCCGGGCGCGCTGGTCACCGCCTTCGCCCCTTCGGCGAGCGCGAAGGCGACGGGCAGCGCCGCCGGCCGGGCCGGATCGCGGCCGATGCCGGCGGCATTGTAGAAATTGTCGGACTGTTTGGCCGGCGCCTGATCGAGCCGCCGGGTCACCTCCTCGCCGATCCGCGCCGCCACCGCCAGGATCGCGCCGGTCACCGGCCCGAGCGGCGGGCTGCTTCCGTCGCCGCTCAGCACCGCGGTGGCGCGGCGGCGGAGCTCGGCGTCGAGCTCGCGCAGGCGGCGGCCGTCCAGCTTCGGCGCGCTCTTCATCTCTCGCCGCCTTCCTTGAAGTAGAAGGGATAGACGAGATTGTCCTCCTGGTTGGTCCGCCGCAGCCGGTAGTCGATCGCGACCAGCAGCAGCCCGTCGAGCGCGTCGGCCGGATCGACGGCGACGTTCAGCAGCTCGATCCGCGGCTCGTAGGTGACCAGGGCGTCGCGCACCGAGGCTTCGATCGCGGTCATCGTGGTCGCGTTGATCTCCTCGAAGACGAGGTCGTGGATGCCGCAGCCGAACAGGGGCCGCATCACCCGCTCGCCCTGCTTGGTCTCGAGGATGATCCGGATCGCCTCCTTGACGTCGCTGTCGTAGCGCGAGAGCGCGATGTCGCCGGTGAGCGCGTCGGTCGCCACCGGATAGCGCCAGCCGATGCCGAGGAAGTCGCGATGGTTGGTCGCGGCCATGCTCAGCCTCCGATCAGCACGGTGGGCTCGCCCATCGCGATCGGGTTGGGGGCGCCGGCCTCGTTGATCTGGTCGCCGGCGCGGGCGGCGGCCATGCCGCCGATCAGCACGCTCGTGCTGCCCTTGCCGACGACGCCGCCGATATGCGGCTTCGGCCCGTCGGAGAGCGGGCAGGCATGGGTGTCGCCGCCGGCCCGCCAGGCCGGCTTGCCGCCGATCAGCACGTTCGGCGCGCCGGGGCCGGGGCCGAGCGGCGTGCCGTGGCCGGTCTGGTCGCCGACGCGGGCGGCGGGCTGGCCCATCAGTTGATCCTCACCATCGTCGCCTGGGCGTTGAGCGCGGCGCCGCCCTTGAGGTCGAGCGAGGTCGACGCCTCGATCGCGATCTTGGGCGCCTTCAGCGAGAGGCTCGCCTTCGCCTCGATCGCGACCGTGCCGCCCTTGGCGTCGAGCGTGATCTTGTTCGCGCCGTCGTCGATCGCGATGCCGTCGGTGTCGATCCGCACCTTCTTGCCGTCGACGAGCTGGATCAGGATGACCCCCTCATTCTCCGTGTCGTCGAACTTGAGGAGATGGCCGGCCCTGGTCTTGATCAGCCGGATCGCATTCTTGCCGTCGCCATTCTTCTCGGGCGGCTTGTCGGTGCGGCTCCAGAGCGCGCCGAGCACATAGGGATAGCGGACGTCGCCATTGTCGAACGCGACCAGCACCTCGTCGCCGACGTCCGGCAGGAAATAGACGCCCTGCTGTTTGCCGGCCATCGGCACCGCGATCCGCACCCAATCGGTCTCGAACTCGTCGCTGCGCCAGGGCAGGCGCAGCTTGACCCGGCCGAGCTCGTCCGGATCGGTGTTGGCGCTGACGATGCCGGTGGCGACGCCGGTCATGCGCCCGCCCTGCGCGTCGACATTGTTGCCGAAGCCGAGATCCGGGGGCGGGCTCACGAATCCGGCTCCTCGACCGAGAAGCGGGTCCGGTAGCCGGACGTGTCGAAGCGGTGGACGGTCTTGGTGACGTAGACAATGCGCGAGAATTTGGCGCCGAGCCCGTCCAGCTTCACCCGCGTGTCCGGCAGCAGTTCCGGGAAGCCGAAGGTCTCGCCCTCGCCGCGCAGATGGTCGGCGATGGTGTTGGCGAGTTCGGCCTCGGCCCGCTCGTCCGCCTCCTTCTTCGACCTGACCGGCAGGCGCAGGGTGCGGACCACCTCGCGCGACAGGAAGCCCTGCTGGATCTGGCCGGCGGTCTTCGGCTTGCCGCCCTCGCCCCGCGCCCGCGCCTCGCCCACGATCGCCTGCTTGGCGACCTCGTCCCAGCCCTGCACGACGATTTTGCTGACCTGGTTGCCGAGATTGGCCTCGGGCCGGAAGCTCAGCAGGTCGGCGCCCCATTTGAGCGCGCCGACCGGCGCCGCATCGACGCTGCGCGGCCGGAAGTGGAGCGTGTCGACCGCCTCGCCGGCGCGCGAGAAGAATTCCCATTTCTTGGCGCGGGTCGAGAAATTGGCGCCAAGCTTGCGCAGGAAATCCATGTCGCTCTGCAGATTGGCGTCGAGCGTCACCTCGTCCGGCGGCGAGCCGGCGAGGCGCAGCGACAGGCCGTTCTCCGCCGCGACCTGGGCGACCGCGTCGCGCACCGATTTCTTCTCGAACCTGTGCTCCCTGGTGCCGAGGGTCAGCCGGTAGAGCGCGTCCTGGCCCGACACTTCGAGGTCCGGCGACGCGCCCTCGTTGAAGCTGGTTCCGACATTGGTGATGTAGCCCGAGAGCAGGAGCTGCTGGCCGGACCTGTCGCCATAGCCCATCCGGATCCAGACCCGCGTGCCGAGCTTCAGGAGGTCGAGCGCCGGCCGGCCGCGCGCGGTGAGGAACTCGGCGCGGCCGATATCGAAGCTGTCGGTGACGGTGAACTTGAACGTCCCCGCCACGGAGAGGCCGAGATCGACCTCGACATTGGTGAAGGCGAGCCCGTGCGCGTGCAGCAGGTCCTGACCCGGCGCGCCGAGCGATACCGTCGCCGCCGGCACATAGAGTGAGGTCTGGAGGTCAGCGCGGCGCGGCGAAGGCATCTTCGTCCTCCACTGCGGGGACCTTCACCCAGTCGCCCGGGACCAGGTCGCGCGGATCGTCGACGCCGCTCGCCGCGGCGATCTGCCGCCAGCCCCGGACGTCGCCATATTCGCGGTCGGCGATCGTCCAGATATTCTCCGAGGCGGTGATCGGCCGCCGCTTGGTCTTGTCCGAGGATTCGCGGCGCGGGCGGTCGAGCTGCTTGGAGAGCGGCCGATATTCGCGGAAGGTGACCGACAGGGTCGCCCGCGCCGGAATGCCGGTCGAATGGAACATGGTGATCTTGCGGCCGACCTTCTCGAGCACCGCGTCGAAGCGCAGCGAGCCCCAGAGGAAGCGGACCGGTGGCGGCGCATGGAGCTGGCGGTCGATGTCGAGCAGTGCGACGATCGCCTCGATCCGCACGAAGGCCGGCATCGGCGGCCCGGCCAGGATGCCGGAATCGGGCGTCGACAGGCCGTCGGTATAATCGTCGACGAAGAGGTCCATCGACAGGGTCGCGGCATCGCCGTTGACGA
>JAFAZM010000287.1 GCA_019239785.1 Sphingomonadaceae bacterium | reverse complement strand
GGTGCTGCAACCGCCCTTCGAACGGTGCGAAACAATTGCGTTCGGCCGCCAAGGCCTGGGCATTTCCGACGAGTCCGGACTCCCTCCTGGCTGATTCGAGGCGCGAGAAACTCCCGTTGTCGTCGTTCGCGCGGTGGGCTTAGCATGTATCATGGACGCCTACCTTCCATCGGGGACCAAAGTGCGCCTCGACAGCCTGGCTGAGGACGGTCCGGAAGTTGGCGTCGTCGTTCATTGTTGGCTCAGCGAGGAGATCGGCGCATACGATTGTTATGTCGCCTTCTTTGGAAGCGACTTTCCGTCCGGCGAGCCAGGCGAGAGGCCCTACATCCTCCGCTATGCGGTCACATCCCTCGTTGTTGTCGATCCTTGAGCTACGCTTTTTGCTTTTTGCTTTTTGCTTTTTGCGCCTTTGGCTGCTTGGCTAAGGGCGCAGCATGCCCGATATCCGCAACATCGTCATCCTCACCGGCGCCGGCATCTCCGCCGAGTCCGGCCTCGCCACCTTCCGGGGCCCCGACGGGCTCTGGGAGGGACATCGGGTCGAGGACGTCGCCACGCCCGAGGCGTTCGTGCGCGATCCGGTGCTGGTCCATCGCTTCTACGATGCGCGCCGCGCCAATCTCGCGACGGTCGAGCCCAACGCCGCGCATCGCGCGCTGGCGCGGCTCGATGCCGAATGGCCGGGCGAGCTGCTGATCGTCACCCAGAATGTGGACGACCTGCACGAGCGCGCCGGCGCGCGGCGACTGCTGCACATGCATGGGGAGCTGAAATCCGCCTGGTGCCGCGCCTGCGATGCGCGGATGGCCTGGGACGGCGGAATGGGGGAGGGGCCGGCCTGCCCGGAATGCGGCGCCGCCGGCCGGCTGCGGCCGGACATCGTCTGGTTCGGCGAGATGCCTTACGGGATGGAGCGGATCGACCGGGCGCTGATGGAGGCCGACCTGTTCGTCTCGATCGGCACGTCGGGCAACGTCTATCCCGCCGCCGGCTTCGTCCAGACCGCGCGCTACGTCCATGCCCGTACGCTCGAGATGAATCTGGAGCCGAGCCTCGGCTCCTATCTGTTCGACGAGAGCCGGATCGGGCCGGCGGGCAAGCTCGTGCCCGAATGGGTGGACGACATCCTCGCCGGCTGAATCCGGCGGCCCGCGAGCCCGTGCGGGCCGGCCGGCTGGCGGATCGCGGTTTCGCAAGAAACAACAAAAGCATGACCGCTCCCGCGCGGTCTGGAGTGGCCGCCGTACGCCGCTGCAAAACATCGTCTCGTCGCCGAAATGGAACGGATTGGGGCGGGAATTGTTTTTCGGGCAGCCTCCAGGGAGAATTAACATGCGTAAAGTTCTGCTTGGCCTCACGGCCCTTTCGATGACGATGCCGGTGGCGATGAGCCCGGCGGACGCCCAGTATCGGGCCCGCTCCTATCGCTACCATCATGTGGTTCGCTGCCATCGCGGCGGCACCGTCGGCGCGATCGTCGGCGGCGGCGCCGGCGCGCTGATCGGCAGCGCGGTCACGCACGGCGCGGCCGGCCCGATCATCGGCGCCGCCGGCGGCGCCCTGCTCGGCCGCCACATCGCGCACCGCACCACCAGGCCGCGCTGCTACTAAGCTCCGCGACCGGTTCCAAACGGCCGCGCCCGCCGCCTCGGTGGGCGCGGCCTTTTCTTTCGGCAGCCTCCCGCGATTGTCACTCTTCTGCAACGATCCGCGGAAATTCGTCCTTTTCCGACCGATCCGCCAGCTTTCCAGCTTCCGCGCCCGAAACGGTTCGCGCATAGATTCGCCATTGGGGCGGAACGGCCCGCGGCGTTCGTGGGCGCGCCTCGCTTGAGGAACGCCGGGCCATGACCATCCTATCTGCCAAGCTTCGTATCGGCACCGCCACTTTCGCCATCGCCGCCGGCCTTTCAGCCTGGCCGGCCGCCGCGGCGGCCCAGCCCGCCCCGGCCCAGCCGGCCGCGACCGGCGCGGACCAGGGCAGCCAGACCGTCGTCGTCACCGGCTCCCGCATCCGCCGCGACCCGCTCGACCAGGCCCAGCCGGTCACCTTCGTCGACCGCTCGGACATCGACCGCACCGGCCTCACCTCGACCGCGGAGGTGCTGCAGCGGCTGCCGGGCTCCGGCGGCGCGCTCAACAGCCGCTTCAACAATTCGGGCAATTTCGGCAACCCGCCGGACGGCGGCGGCGTCGGCGCCGGCGCGGCCGAGGTCGACCTGCGCTATCTCGGCTCGCGGCGCGTGCTCGTGCTGGTCGACGGCCTGCGCTACGTCAACGGCGCCTCGGCGAGCGGCGTGCCGGGCTCGGTCGACCTCAATTCGATCCCGGAGGGGATGATCGACCGGGTCGAGGTGCTGC
>JAFAZM010000118.1 GCA_019239785.1 Sphingomonadaceae bacterium | reverse complement strand
GCGGTCCTGCTCGGGCGTCGGCAACTGGCTCTGCTGGAGCAGGCCGATCTGCACGAGATATTCGGGCGTGACCGAGAGCGCGATCGTGTCGCCGATTGCCTCGTGGATGCCGTCATTGGCGCTGTCCTCGTAGAGGAAGGGCTGGTTCATATAGGCGCGCTGGTAGAAATTGTGGCCGAGCTCGTGATGCGCGGTCACGAAATCGTCGGCATTGACCCGGGTGCACATCTTCACCCGCAGATCTTCGCGATTGTCGAGGTCCCAGGCCGAGGCGTGGCAGATCACCTCGCGGTCGCGCGGCTGGGTGATCATCGAGCGGGTCCAGAAGGTCGCCGGCAGCGGTTGGAAGCCGAGCGAGGTGAAGAAGCTCTCGGCGGTATGGACGATCCGCTCCGGCGTATAATGCTGCTGCTCGAGCAGGGTCGTGAGGTTGTAGGCGGGCGGGCCGCTATTGGGCGGGGCGACGACGTCGTAGATATTGCCCCATTCCTGCGCCCAGAGATTGCCGAGCAGGTCGGCGCGGATCGGGCCGTTGGCGGGCTGGACCGCGTCGCCATAGCGGCGGTTGAGGCCGGCGCGGGCGAAGCAGTGCAGCTCTTGGTAGAGCGGCCGCACCTGGTTCCAGAGCCGCTCGGTCAGCGCCGCGAACTCGTCGGGGCTCATGTCGTATTTGGAGCGCCACATCGCGCCGGTGTCGGCGAAGCCGAGCTCGTGGGCGCCGGCATTGGCGATCTCGACCAATCGCTGATATTCGGCGCGCATCGGCGAGCCGACATTGTTGTTCCAGCTCGTCCACATTTCGCGCAGTTGGGCGGGATCGCGGACCGTGCCCATCCGCGCCTCGATCTCGTTCCCGGTCAGCGTCTCGCCGTTCATCGTCCCGCGTCCGCGGCCATATTGGGAGGAGAGATCGGTCGAGATCCGGTTCAGTTCGGCCGCGGCGCCGGGGGTGGTCGGCGCGGCGAGGATCAGGCCGTTGCGCATCAGGTTGAGCTTGCGCCGCGTGTCCGCGCTCAGCCCAGGCACGTTCACGTAGCGCGCCGCCTCGCCGGCGAGCCGGACCTGCATCTCGGTGCCGATCGTGCCGAAATAGGCGGCGAGCGCGTCGGTGTCCTCGGTGATGTAAGTCGCGTTCACCCAGCTCGCGCGGTTGTTGATCACCGAATAATCGGCCAGCTCGCGCTCGGCGCGGGCGACGAAGGCGTCGGCCTCGGCGACGGTGGGAGTCGCGGCCTCGACGGCGGCTTTGGTCGGCGGCGGCGCGGGCTGGGCGATTGCGATGGAGACGCTGCCGGCGAGGCAGGTCGCGGCGGCGATCGTCAGCAAAGATACCATGGTCTTCATGGCGTGCATCCTCCGGGGTTTCTGTTCTCCGACGGGCTCATGCACCCGCCCCCGGACAGGGTCAACGGGCGAGGAAATCGGCGATGGCGCGGCCGAGATCGGGCCTGGTGACCGCGCTCATATGGTTGCCCGGCACCTCGACATAGGAGGCGTCCGGGAGCAGCCGGGCGAGCGCTTCGGCCGAGCCGTTGTCACGATCCTCGGCGCCGCTCAGCACCAGGGTCGGCATCGCGATTGCGCGTAGCTCGGCTTCGCTCGTGTCGACGAAGCTGTCGAGCAGCGGCAGCAGCGCCTGCGGGTCGCCGCCGGTGGTCTTGAGGAAGGCCTCGGCCAGCCATTCGGGCGAGCCGCGCTCATGCGTGCCCAGCCCCAGCAGGATGCGCTTGAAATGGCCGGCCCGGCCGCCGGTGTTCAGCAGCCCCTGCAGGCCCATGCCGGAGACGACCAATCGCCGCGGCGTGGCGCCGCGCACGACCATCCGCACCGAGGTCCGCGCGCCAAGCGAATAGCCGCCGAGATCGTAATCCTCGAGGCCGAGATGCGCGAGCAAAGCGGCGCCGTCGCTGGCGAGGATGTCGGGCGGATAGGCCGAAGGCTCGTGCGGCTTGGCGCTGTCGCCGTGCGCGCGCAGGTCAGGCATGATCACCCGGAAGCCCCGCCCGGCGATCTCCGCGGCGTGGCCGAAGCGGATCCAGTTGGTGTCGGCATCGGAGAAGAGGCCGTGCAGGAGCACCACCGGCCGGCCCTCGCCGAGCTCGTGCCAGGCGAGATCGACGCCGTCCGGCGCGGTGAAATGGTGGGTGGCGACGTTCATGCGGTCTCCGGCAGCGGCGCCGCGCCCGGCTTCAGCCGGGGCAGCACCCGGAGCAGAACGATCAGCAAGGCGGAAAAGACCAGCAAGGCCGCGAGCAGGAAGCCGCCGCCCGGCTCGCCATGCTCGGCGCCGAAGGCAAGCGCCTGGGTCGTCGCCACCGGCCCGACGATCGCGGCGATGCTGTTGATGCTCGACATGCCGCCCTGCAAAGCGCCCTGATGCTCGGCGTCGGTCATCCGCGACAGCAGGGCGTTCATCGAGGGATAGACGAAGCCCTGCAGCGCGCTGAAGGCGATGATCGGGAACACCATCCAGCCTTGGGTCACGAAGACATAGGCGAGGAAGGAGGAGCCGCCGACGATCATCCCGATCGTCAATGTACGCGCCTCGCCGAAGCGGGCAATGGCGCGGCCGGTGATGAAGGCCTGCGCGATCGCCATGGCGAGGCCGGAGGCGGCAAGCGACGCGCCGATCATCGCCGCATTCCAGTGCAAGGCGAGCTCGGCCCAGAACGCCCAGGTCGCCGGATAGACGGTATGGCCGATCTGCCAGAGCAGGGCTGCGAGCAGCAGCGGCGCGGCGCCGCCGGCGTGGAGCAACGGCTTGAACGCGCCGAGTACATGGGCCTGGCGCCAGTCGAACTTGCGGCGGCGCTCCGGCGGGAAGGTCTCCGGCAGCCAGATTGCGATCCACAGGGCATTGGCGGCGGCGATCGCCGCGGCGGCGATGAACGGCGCGCGCGTGCCGAAGCCGGCGAGCAGGCCGCCGATCGCCGGCCCGAGGATGAAGCCGAGGCCGAAGGCGGCGCCCATCAGGCTGAAGGTCGCGCCCCTCTTCTCCGGCGGGGTGACGTCGGCAAGCACCGCATTGGCCGGCACGTAGACGGCCCCGGCAATGCCGGCCACGAGCCGGCCGACGAACAGCCAGCCCACGGTCGGCGCCGCGGCCATGAAGGCATAATCGGTCGCGAAGGCCAGCATCGACAGGAGCAGCACCGGCCGCCGCCCGAAGCGGTCGCCGAGATTGCCGAGCACCGGCCCGGCGAAGAATTGCGCGCCGGCATAAGCGACCAGCATGTAGCCGGCGATCCGCGTCGCCTCGGCCAGGCCGACATGGCCGAGATGGACGACCAGGCCCGGCAGCACCGGCAGCACGATGCCGAAGCCGATCGTGTCGATCAGCACCGCCGCAAGCACGATCGGCACCGCCGGATGGTGGAAGCGTGTCACCCGGGCAATTTCCCGACCGCATTGATCCAGCGATCGACCACCGGCTTGTATTCGTCGACCCGATATTCGGGCAGGCCTTCGGTGCTCAGCCATTGCCGGTGCATCGACTCCGCGCCGAAATGGTGGCGCGGCTGGAACCGCCCCGGTTCGTCGAACGAGCCTACGGTCAGGTCCATATTCTCGCTGTCTGGAAAGGCGAAGCCGAGCGGCGTGCCGCAGGCTGCGCAATAGGGCCGGCGCGCGATCGGCGAACTCCGGTACCAGTCCGGCTCGCGCTCCCAGGCGACGTCCGCCTTCTTCACATTCTTGAACGCGATCGAGACGCCGCCGGTCGCCCGCTGACACATCCGGCAATGGCAGAGATAGGCGTCGTCGTCATGAACCTGCGCCGTGTAGCGCACCTTCCCGCAGGCGCAGCCGCCGGTCATTGCCTCGGTCATCTTCCAAGCTCCCTCATATATTTCGGACCTGGCCTGGGCGGGCTGCTTCCCTGGCGCATCAATGACCGAAATCGCGATCCTCACGGATCAGGTCGACACCAAGCGACTGAGGCGCCCCTTTCACCCGCGCGCGGCGGCCCCATTCCTGCGACCGGCGGATGAGCGCCAGCTTCTCCTCGCGAGAAAGCGCAGCCCCATTGGCCGGACGGAGGGGAAGCTTGGCCATTCTTGAATGATAGCAGAGCGCGTCAGTCGCTCAAGCGGATCGCCTCGAACGTTTCGCGCCAGGCGGGCGGCAAGGCAACAGGCCTGCGCGAGTCCCGGGCGACATAGACATGGGTGAAATGCCCTTCCGCCGCCGCGTCCGCGGCGCCCTCGGCGAAGACGCCGAGCCGGTAGGTGACGCTCGAATTGCCCAGCCGCTCCACGCCGAGGCCGATCTCGACCGGCTCGGGATAGGCGAGCGAGGCGGCGTAGCGGCAGCCGGTTTCGACGACGAGGCCGATGGGATCGCCCGATGCGATGTCGAGCAGGCCGGCCTCGATCAGCCAGGCGTTCACCGCGCTGTCGAACCAGGCATAATAGACGACATTGTTGACGTGGCCGTAGGCGTCGTTGTCGGCCCAGCGCGTGTCGAGCCCGCGCCAGACCTTGTAGGCGCCCCTCCCCTTCAGCGGCGCTCGGCTCAAAGCGCGGCCTCATAGAGCCGCCGCGCGGCGGCCTCGTCGATCGGGCAGGGATTGTTCACCAGCAGCCGCTCCTGCTTCATCGCCTCGGCCGCGAGCAGGTCGAGATGCTCGCGGCCGATGCCGACTTCGGACAGGCGCAGCGGCAGGCCGGTGGCCCGGGTCAGCTCGGCAAGGAGCTCGACGAAGCCCTGCGCCTGCGCCTGCGTGCCGAGCCGCGCCAGCCCGGGATCGAGCACGCAGCCGAGCTCGGCATAGTCGGCCATCGCGGCCGGCATGTTGTGGCCGAGCACCTGGGTCAGGACGAGCGAGTTGGAGAGGCCGTGCGGCACGTGGAAATGGCCGCCGAGCGGATAAGCGAGCGCATGGACGCCGGCGACCGGCGCATTGTCGAAAGCCACCCCGGCATAATGGGCGCCGAGCAGCATGTTCGCCCGCGCGTCGCGGTCGTCGGGCCGCTCGCACGCGGGAATGAGATTCTGCGAGAGCAGCCGCAGCGCCTCCCTGGCGAACATGTCGGAGACCGGATTCTTGCGCCGGGCCGAAGTATAGGCCTCGATCGCATGGACCATCGCGTCGATCCCGGTCGCCGCGGTGACCGGGCGCGGCAGGCCGATCGTGAGTTCGGGGTCGAGCAATGCCCAGTCGGCATTGAGCGCCGGCGCGTTGACCGCGTTCTTGACGCTGCCGCCGATGGTGATGACCGAGACTCCGGTCGCCTCGGAGCCGGTGCCGGCGGTGGTCGGCACCAGCGCGAGCGGCAGGCGCGCGCCGACCGCCTTGCCGACGCCCCAGATCGCGTCGAGCGCGTCGCCGCTGCCGAGCAGGTAGGCGGCCAGCTTGGCGACATCCATCGGGCTGCCGCCGCCGAAGCCGACCACCGAGGCGCAGCCCGCACCGGCCGCCACCGCGGCTTCGAGCGTGGCGCGGGAGGGATCCTGCTCGACCGCGTCGAAGATCTCGACGTCGGGCAGCGAGGCCAGAGCGGCGTCGGCAAGGCCGAGCGCGCGGACATTGGCGTCGGTGACGAACAGGCAGCGGCCGGCCGGCAGCAGCTCCCCGAGCCGCGCGGCCGCGCCCTGGCCGGCGATCAGCTTCGGGCCGTAGCGGAAGGTGTAGGCGTCCATGGCCGCATCTTGCCCCTTCCGTCATTCCCGCGAAAGCGGGAATCCCGCTGCTTACTTTCTTCGCCGTCAATCGGCCGCACATCCGCAATCGGACGAGCGCGGATCAGCAGCTTTCCCTGCGCGCCCGGCCGAAGACGGTCAGTCAGCTATTGGCAAAAAACTTCCCGGGGCGCGCTTGACCGGGATGAGAACAAACCATAAACAGATAGATTGAGCATCGTACGTGGGCCTGCGGCAGGTGGGCAGAAAGGCTGGAGGGGGCGGCGTTTGCGTTATTATTGCGCGCATTTACGCAAAAATACGCGAGATGCGCGGACCAGGACGCCGCCATTTCCGGCGCGCGCGCGCCGCAGCCCGATTCGCGTCCTTCCGTGGAGCGCTAGAGCGATTTCCAGTCAGATTGAATGATCTGACGACTCGGAAATCGCGGCAGATCAAGAACCTAGAGCGGTTGATCTGATGCAATCAGATCACAAACCGCTCTAGAGCGAGCGCTGCAGCCGGCTGAGCAGGCTCCGCGCCGGGCTCCCCGCGGGCTCGTCGGCGAAGTGGCCGGCGTCGAGGCGGCTGACCCGGTCGTACAATTCCTCGCTGGCGCGGACCAGGTCGGCCGCCGCCTCCGGCAGGCGCGGGAACAGGCCGCGGTCGGTCTGCGGCGCCTCGCCGAGCCGGCGCTCGGCCTCGCCGGCCTGATCGCGGCTGAGCTCGCCGGCGGCGACCGCGCGCTGCGTCAGCAGCCAGGCGATCACGTGCATCAGCCTGGTCGTCACCTTCAGCGACTCGCAGGAGAAGCCGACCCGGTCGATCGGGTCGAGCGAGAGCCGGTCGTCGCGGCCGATCGTGTCGAAATAGGAGCGCGCCTCGTCGGCGAGCACCATCGCCTCGACGTAGAGCGCGTCGACCAGCTTGGGCGTCAATTGGGCCTGGAAATTCCCCATGCGCGCAAGCCTAAGGTGGCGCGGCACCTAAGCAAGCGGCAAAAGAAGGTAAATCCCGTCCCTTTCCGGGGCGTGGGGTGCGGCGAGGCCTCAG
>JAFAZM010000108.1 GCA_019239785.1 Sphingomonadaceae bacterium | reverse complement strand
GTCGAACAGCCCGGTCTCCGGCATCGGCATCCTCTCGGTGGTCGCCTCATCATTAATAAAAAACGCCCTGTTCGGGCGCGACACGCCGCCGGGGACCAGCCATGCCCTGATCGCCTACGCCCTGATCGTCACCGGGATCGTCTTCGGCGTCGCCACCATCTCCAACGACAACCTCCAGGATCTCAAAACCGGCCAGCTCGTGGGCGCGACACCGTGGCGGCAGCAGGTCGCCCTGATCATCGGCGTCGTCTTCGGCTCCCTGGTGGTGCCGCCGGTGCTAGACCTGCTCTACGCAGCCTTCGGCTTCGCCGGCATGCCGGGCGCCGGCCCGAACGCGCTCGCGGCGCCGCAGGCCGCTTTGATCTCCGCGCTCGCCCAAGGGGTGCTCGGCGGCAACCTCAACTGGACGATGATCGGCTGGGGCGCGGCCGCCGGCGTCGCGCTCGTCATCCTCGACGAGACGATGGGCAAGCTGAAGCTGCTCCGCCTGCCGCCGCTCGGCGTCGGCATCGGCATCTATTTGCCGATGGCGGTGATCCTGCCGACCGTGCTCGGCTCGATCATCGGCCTGTTCTACGACCGCTGGGCCGCCCGCCGGGCCAAGCCCGAATTCGCGCACCGGATGGGCGTGCTCACCGCCACCGGGCTGATCGTCGGCGAGAGCCTCTGGGGCGTCGCCTTCGCCGGCATCGTCGCCGGCGCGAGCAGCGACGCGCCGCTCGACGTGACCGGCTATCTGGGCCTCGGCGCAGGCTATGCGCCGGTTGCGCTGGTCGCCGGCCTCGTCCTCTTCCTCGGCGCGACCTGGCTCCTCTACGGCTGGACGATGCGGGCGGTCCGAGCGACGCGGTAGAGCGCCCTCAAGCCACGCATCGGGCACCTTTTTCCCTCTCCCCAAAGGGGGAGAGGGACCGAAGTGGGATACCGCTAACCCGCCCTACGCGCTTCGAACCAGCGGCTGATGTCCGGCAGCCGGTCGCGGCGCACCCGCAGCCTGTCCTGGATCGAGGCGATCGCCCGGTCCGCCGGCGCGCGCGACTGCGGGGTCATGTAGCGGTCCGCATATTGGCGGAGCTTATCGATCATCGCCGGATCCGCCGAGCGCGAGGCGAGGCCGGCCAGGAAGCGGGTCCGCGACGAGGCGTCGACCAAAGCCTCGACCTGCTCGCGATGGGCGAGCGAGAAATCGAAGGCGAGGTCGGGATGCTCGGCGGCGACGGCGCCGATGATCCGGCTCGAATTGGTGGCGCCGGGCTCGGGGGTCAGCGCGAGGTCGAGCGCGCGCTGCGCCAGCGCCGGATCGCGGACGCTGCCGAGCAGGCCGTAGAGCTGCACCTTGATCAGCGGATTGCGCTCGTCGCGCGCCATCGCCCGCAGCCGCTCCCAGGTCGCCGCGTCCGCATTGGCCGCGACGATGCCGAGGATCGTCTCGCGCAGCGGCCCCGCCGTCGCCGACGGATCGCCCGTGGAGAAGCGGCGATTGGCCTCGCCGACCACCGCGGGATCGCCGAGGTCGCCGAGCGTCGCGATCAGCGTGTTGCGCAGCACCGAATCGCTCGAGCTTTCGCCGGCCCGCGGCGTCCAGCCGAGCCGGCGCATCGCCGGGCCGAGCTTCGCCGAGGCATAAGCGCGGACCATCGCCTGGTGCGCCGGATCGCCGGCATACATGGCCTGGATCTGGCCGAGGATCGTCGCGATCCGGCTCAGCAGGCGGTCGTTGGCATTGGCCGGCGCCGCATCCGCCATGTCGAGCGCGGCCGACGCCGGCTGATAGCCGGCGAGGCCGAGCGCCCAATTGTCGGCGAGCAGGCCGATCTGGTCGAGCGGGCGCAGCCGCGCATAATCCTGGATCAGCCGGGCGAGCAGAGGCGCGCTGTAGAGGGTGCGGTAATAGCCGGCCTGGCCGTAATTGACGACGAGCGGGCCGCAGCCGGGCACCGCCAGCTGCGCGGCGCCGCCCTCGACCATCGTCCGCGCGGCCGCCCCGCCGGCGGCGGCGACCACCGGCACCCGCCAGGCGAGCGGCTGGCCGTCGGGATTGTCGCGGCTGAACTGGCCCTGGCGCAGCGAGACCTGGGTGCGGCCGCCGGCGCAGGTGGCGCTCTCGACGCGGATCAGCGGCACGCCCGGCTGCAGCGTGAAATCGTGAGCGATCGCGGTGACCGGCCGGCGCGCCGCAGTCTCG
Organism: Sphingomonadaceae bacterium; assembly: GCA_019239785.1. Lineage (GTDB taxonomy): Bacteria > Pseudomonadota > Alphaproteobacteria > Sphingomonadales > Sphingomonadaceae > Allosphingosinicella. The sequence goes on along the minus strand of JAFAZM010000108.1, from coordinate 2,542 downwards.
ATCGCCCGCCACAAATCGTCGGACTGGGTGTTGCCGAGTCGGTGCGCGCGGATATAGGCGCGCACCCCGTCCCGCCACGCCGTCTCGCCGACATAGTCTTCGAGCATGGTGATGACGGCCTCGCCCTTCTGATAGGTGATCGCGTCGAAGGCCTGGCTCATCTGGTCGGGCGTGACGATATGCTGGACGACCGGGTGGGTGGTGCGCAGCGAATCGAGCGTGATCGCCGCCTCGCGGCCGTCGACCCGCTCCAGATAGGTCTCCCATTCGGGGTGGATGGCGGCGGTCGACTTGGTCGCCATCCAGGAGGCGAAGCCCTCGTTCAGCCAGATGTCGTCCCACCAGGCCATGGTGACGAGGTCGCCGAACCATTGGTGCGCCATTTCGTGCGCGTCGACGCTGAAGATCTGCTGGCGCCGCGCCTCGGTGGTGATCGCCGGATCGACGAGCAGGATGTTCTCGAAGCTGAAGATCGCGCCCCAATTCTCCATCGCCCCGAAGAACTGGCTGCTGCCTGGGCCGGCGACGTTGTCGAGCTTCGGCAGCGGATAGGGCGTGCCGAAATAGGCATTGTACCAGGGCAGGATCTGGCGCTGGCTTTCGAGCGCCCAGCGGCCCTGCTCGCCGGCGCCGCGGCGGGTGACGACGCCGACCTCGGTCCCGCCCGGCGCGGCGGCGGTGATCCGGTCGAACTCGCCGACTGCGAGGAAGACGAGGTAGGAGGACATTGCGGGCGTGGTGCGGAAGGTGACGATCGCGCTGCCGTCGGGCCGCATCTCGCGCCCGGCCTCGGGCATGTTGCCGACGCTCTGCTGGCCGGCCGGCACCGCGACGCGCAGATCGTAGGGTGTGCGGAAGGCGGGCTCGTCCCAGCCCGGGAACATGCGGCGCGCGTCCGAGGCCTCGAACTGGGTGAAGAGCGCCCGCTTCGGTCCCTGGTCCGACTGATAGTCGAGCGCGAACAGGCCCACCGCCTGGGTGTTGATCTTGCCGCTATAGTCGATCGCGAGGCGATGGCGGCCGGGCGTCAGCGGCGCCGGGAAATGAAAGGTCGCGGTCTGCGCGTCGGCATCCACCGTCACCCGCGCCCGCGGGCCGGCGTCCAAAGTCACCGAGGCGAAGTCGAGATCGAGCGCGTTGACAATGATCGTGTCGGTGGCGCTGAGCACGTTGACGTCGATCAGCGCCGAGCCGGTGAAGCGCAGGTTCGGCGCGTCGGGCGCGATCGAGATCGAATAATGGAGCGGCCGCACGTCGCGCGGCAATTGGGTCGGGATCTGCGGCGCGGCGCCCGGCGCGGCGGCGGCCGGCGGCCTCGCGCCGGTGGTAGCGCAGGCAGCCAGAGCGACGACGAGCGAAAGAGTGGAGACGAGCTTCATGGGGCGCATCGGCGCGGCCTTTCCCTAAAGAAGTCCCCTGCGGTGCGATGGAGCGGGGCAGGGTGGCTGTCAAACGAAAGGAAAGAGGAGGAGGGTCCCGACCTTTCCCTCGCCCCTTGTGGGAGAGGGAAGGGTGAGAGTCCGTCCCACGCCGAGCCTAATAGCCGAACCCCGCCGCGCCCTCGTGCCGCTCCAGCACATATCGCCGCAGCTCGGCCGAGCTCCATTGCCGCTCGACCCCCGCCTCGGCCTGCTTGACCAGGACCAGGATCGCCTCGTTGACCGGCGCCTTGCGGCCGAGCTTACGGGCGAGCTTCACCACCTCGCCGTTCAATTGGTCGATCTCGGTCGTCCGTCCTGCAGCGAAATCGTCGGCCATCGAGGAGCGGGCATTGGCGTCGATCTTCTGTCGCTTCAGCACCAAGGGCCGGAAGATGAAGTCGGGCGCGCCGATCACGTGCGGCAGCAGCTTGGGCGGGATCGGGCCGCCGCCGGCGGGCTCGATCCCGGCCTCCTTGAGCAAGGCCAGCGCCTCGATCTGCGCGGCGGCGACCACGCGCCGATAATTGCGGTCGCTGAGCTGCTCGAGCAGGGTCTTGCCCGACAAGGCGTTCACCGCATTGTTGAGGTTGATCAGCAATTTGCCCCAGGCCACGCCGACCATGTCCTCGGACAGGTGCAGCCGCCCCGGGCGGTTGCCGATCCGCTCCTTGAGCCAGCGCGTGACCTCTTGATCCTCGGCGATCAGCGAGCCGGCGACGCCCTTGTGCCAGCGCCCGTTGCCGAGCGCAGCGACGTTGAACGGCACCGTCCCGCGCAGCACATTCGCCTTAGGCAAAGCGGCCTTCAGGATGTCGGCATTGCTGACGCCGTTCTGGAAGCTGATCACCAGCACCTGCTTCGACGCGTGCTTCGCGATCTGCTTCGCGGCTTCCGCGGTGCCGGTGCTCTTCACGCAGAGCAGGACGATGTGGGCGCCGGCCAGCGCCTTCGGGTCGGTCGCGAACTTCACCTCGTCGGGCCGGAGCTCGATCCGCCGGCCTTCGCTGTCGGTGAGGGTGAGGCCGTTCGCCGCGATCTCGTCGCGGACCCGCTCGCGCCCGATCAGTGTGACGTCGAGCCCGGACGCGGCCCAGGCGCCGCCGATCCAGCAGCCGATCGAG
>JAFAZM010000103.1 GCA_019239785.1 Sphingomonadaceae bacterium | reverse complement strand
CGCCGCTCGCGCCGGCCGAGCTCGCCGCCCTCCTCCATCGCCGGGTCGCGGTCTACGACAAGGACCGCGAAGGCCATTACAACCTCATCTCGGCGCTGCACAAAGCGATCCGCGGCTCCGATCCGCAGGCCGCGCTTTATTATCTGGCGCGGATGCTGACCGCCGGCGAGGAGCCGCTCTATCTGTTGCGGCGGCTGACCCGGGCGGCGTCGGAGGATATCGGGCTCGCCGATCCCCAGGCGCTCGTGCAGTGCATCGCCGCCAAGGATACCTACGATTTCCTCGGCTCGCCCGAGGGCGAGCTCGCCATCGTCCAGGCCTGCCTCTATCTCGCCACCGCGCCCAAATCGAACGCCGCCTATGCGGCGCAGAAGGCGGCGTGGCGCGCGGCGAAGGAGACGGGCTCGCTGATGCCGCCCAAGAACATCCTCAACGCGCCGACCCGGCTGATGAAGCAGATCGGCTACGGCAAAGGCTATCAATACGACCACGACGCAGAGGGCGGCTTCTCGGGCGACGATTACTGGCCCGAGGAGATGAGCCCGCAGAATTTCTACACGCCGACCGACCGCGGCTTCGAGAAGCGCGTCGCCGAGCGCATGGCCTGGTGGGAGGAGCAGAGGAAGGCGATCCGCGGTGAGTGACACGATCGACAGCTTCGAGGAGGCGGTCGCCTTCGCGCTGACCCTGCCGGATACCGAGCTTTCGACCAGCTACGGCAAACCGGCGGTGAAGGTGAAATCGAACGGCCGCGCCTTCCTCTACACCGGGCACGAGCATCAATCATCGTTCGGGATCGGGATCGATCTGGACACGGTCGAGATATTGAAGGAGACCGATCCCGACACCTTCTTCCAGACGCCGCATTACGAAGGCTGGCCGGCGGTGCTGATCCGCTTCGGCAGCAAGGATCCGGAGCGGGTGCGGGCGATGATCGAGCGCTCACGGGAGTGGACGGCGGCGAAGAAGCCGGCGAAGCCGAGGAAGAAGAAGTAGGATATTTGGTGCGCGCAGAGACGCAGAGGCGCGGAGGTTCCGAGGTTCCAGCGCCTTATCCGGATGCCTTGGCATTTGCCGGGATTGCGCTGGCGCGCGGGAGAGATGAGGACTCTCTGCGTCTCCGCGTCTCCGCGCGCAATATTCCGCCAGCGGCCGCGCCCGGACCGACGAGATGAACTTCGCGCGCTTCGCCGCGATCGATTGGTCCGGCGCCAAGGGAAAACGGCACAAGGGCATTGCGATCGCGATGGCCGAGGCGGGTGAGGCGGCGCCGCGGCTGGTGCGACCGGAGCATGTCTGGTCGCGGACCGAGGTGCTGGACTGGCTGCTGGCCGAGGCCGCGGCGGCGCCGACCTTGTTCGGCTTCGACTGCAGCTTCGCGCCGCCGATCGCCGAGCGCGGCGAATATCTGCCGGGCGAGCCGGAGGTGCCGACCGACGCGAAAAGCTTCTGGGCCTATGTCGACGCCCTGAGCGACGACGAGGATCTGGGCGCGGCGAGCTTCCTCGAGCGGGCGCACCGGCGGCATTTCTATTTCGGCGCGGCGGACGGGAGGAAGCGGGACTTCCTGCACCACCGCGCCTGCGAGCATGCCTTCAACGCCACCGGCGGCGGCAAGGCCTCGACCCTCTACGACGCGATCGGCGCCGCCCAGGTCGCCAAGGCGAGCTTCGCCGGCATGCGGCTGCTGCACCATCTGGCTGGGCGCGTGCCGGTCTGGCCGATGGATCCGGCGCCCGAGGCGGGGAGCGTCGTCGTCGAGATCTACACGCGGGCCTTCATCCGCATGGCCGGGCTCAGCGGGCGTAAGGTGCGCAGCCGCGCCGAGCTGAACGCGGCGCTGGCCGCGCTCGGCTCAAGGCCCGTCAGGCTGCGCCGCGAGCCGAGCGATCACGAGACCGACGTGCTGATCGCCGCCGCCGGCATGCGCGCGATCGCCGGCGACGACACATGGTGGCGCCCGCCGGGCCTCACCCCCGCCCTCGCCCGCAGCGAAGGCTGGACCTTCGGCGTCGTCTGATCAGGAATGGGCGTGGGCGCGGGCGCACGTCACCCGCATCGCTTCGAGCACGCCCGCCCAGGCCCTGCCGAACCAGGCTTGGGACCGGCCCCAGAGCGCGCCGTGGCCGAAGCCGTAATGGCGGAAGTCGACATGGGTGCCGGCGCCAGTGGGGGTCAGCACGATCTCGACCCAGGTCGGCAGCGGGTCGGGACGGCGCAGCGCGGCCGGGGCGAAGGGCGGCGCATGCGCGCCCTTGTTGTCGGCGCCGGCGAAGGTGATCCATTCGAAGGCGAGGAAGCGGCCGGGCTCGGCCGCGAGCAGGTGCGCGCCGGCGGTGCCGTGGACCAGCCCTTCCGGATCCTCGTCCGGGTAGAACATGATCGTGTAGCGGCCGCCGACCGTCCCATCGATGTGGGCGGCCGGCGCGTAGAAGCTGCGCACGCCGGCCTCCGTCGCCCACATGGCGTAGGCTTCGTCCGGCGGACAGGCGACGTCGGCGACGAGCACCACGGTGCGCGCGGTCTCATGCTTGCCGGGCAGATTTCGAAGGCGCGGCGCGGCCTGGGCGCTCGCAACCAGGGCCGAGGCGAGCAGCAATCCGGAGAAGAGCATTCTCATAACGAATCTCCTGAGTTGACCGGTCAACCCAGTCGCGTCTATAATGGCTGGGACGATTGGTCAAGAGGCGCGCAATGACGACCCGCGAGAAACTGATCCTGACCGCGACGCGGCTGTTCGCCGAGCGCGGCTACAACGCCACCGGCATGGCTGACATCCTCGCGGAGGCCGGCGTGCATCGCGGCAGCCTCTATCATGCCTTTCCGGCCAAGCAGAACCTGCTGCTCGCCGTGCTCGAACGCTATCGCAGCGGCATCGAGGAGCGGCTGATCGCGCCGGCCTGGGAGGGCGTCGAGGATCCGATCGAGCGGGTGTTCGCCTTGCTGGGCCGTTACCGGCTTTTCCTGATCGAGACCGGCGGTCGCTTCGGGTGCCCGATCGGCAGCCTCGCGCTCGAGCTGCACGAAGCCGATGCCGAGGTGCGCGCGATGCTGCAGGCCAATTTCGAGGCCTGGCTGTCTCATGTCGCGCAATGCTTCGTCGCCGCGGGCGACCGCCTCCCCGCCGACGCCGACCGCAACGGCCTCGCCCTGCTGACGCTCACGACAATGGAAGGCGCGGTGATGCTGGCCCGCACCGCGCACGACCTCGGCCCGTTCGACCGGGCGCTCGCGCAGCTTCGCGACTATGTCGACCGCCTGCTCGCCGCCGCAGCGGCGTGAACGGCGAGGGCTGGACGTTGCAAGTTCCTTAGCCCATTGGCGCTAGGACCAGCACCGCCGGGTTAGCTCAGCTGGTAGAGCAACCGCCTTGTAAGCGGTAGGTCGTCGGTTCGAGTCCGACACCCGGCACCAGCACCCCTCTCAGCCTTTCTCCGGACTCCACTCTTAAGCGCCTGATTTGTCCGGGTTCCACAGCCTGCCACGCTGTTGCAACGGTTCGCCGCGCCTGCGTAGTCTCCGCAATGGCCGGTTTCGAAACGTTAACCTAGAAGTCCGATCATTGATTTGCGGCTCGCATTGGGGGGCTGCCCGTTCGGTCTGGAGTGTGGTCAATGCGTCGTGTCGCGCTGTTCGTCTGGCTTTCGGTTCTGTTCGCGGCCCAGCCCGCGCTGGCGCAGGCGCCCAATGCGCCGCTGGAGGCGCTGCAGCGGCAGCTCGCACTCACCGCCGCCGAGAATCCCGGCGAATATGGTATTGCCGCGCTCGACCTCGCGACCGGGCAGACGGTGAGCGTGAACGGCAACATCCCCTTTCCGATGGCGAGCACCGTCAAGGTGGCGGTCGCTGCGACCTACCTTTCCGAGGTCGATGCCGGGCGCCGCTCGATGGACGACCAGGTGGGGGGGGTGTCGGCGGCGACCCTGATGAACGCGATGCTGACCCGCAGCGACAATCATGCGACCGACCAATTGCTTGCGATGCTCGGCGGGCCGGCGACGGTCGACCTCTGGCTGCGCAACCACAACATCCGCGGCATCCGCGTCGACCGCACGATCGCCCAATTGCTCAGCGACCGGCGCGACCTGCGCGATGTCAGGGATTCGAGCACGCCGCTGGCGATGCTGCGGCTGCTCCAGCTGATCGACGACGGCCAGGTGCTGAGCCCGCAGAGCCACGACCGCCTGCTCGACATGATGGCCCGCTGCGTGACCGGCCGGAACCGGATCCGCGCCCTGCTGCCGGCCGGCACCAGGGTCGAGCACAAGACCGGGACGCTGAACGGCTATACGGGCGACGTCGCCTTCGTCACCTTGCCCGACCAGAGGCGGATCGCGATGGTGATCTTCGCGCGCGGCGGCGACAACCGCCCGGCCGTCATCGCCACCGCGGCGCGGACGATCTACGACGGCTTCAATGCCGAAACGGGGACGTTCGAGCAGGCCTTCGCGGCGATGGGCCAAGGGCCGAGCCCCAGCACGGGATTGAGCAGTGTAACCGGGGCGGTGCGTGCATCGAGCCGGGACTATCGTCCGGCGCCGGCCGGCGCGGTCGGCAGCGGCGGCTACGCGCCGCAATCCTACAAGCGGTAGAGCCCGCGGAACTCTCTGCGGCGGGATCGCGCAGCAAGCGAGATCGAGCCGGCGAAGCCCCCTGGACCCCAGCGGACCGCCTTCGAGCAGGCGCGGCGCCGAGCCCATCTCTGTCGAACGCGATCGTTCCGAAGCTGTGTTCCTGACGTCAGGACGGACGCGTTTCCTTTCGGGACGGGGGTACGCTTGCGATCTTCTTGCGACCATTGGCGATTCCGGCCGCCGCCCAATAGAAGGCCATTGTGGGAATCCTCACAATGCGACAATGTTTCCGCCGGGGAGCGCGACGTTGGCGACGGAAAGCGCAGAAGCAACCGCTGAGGATCAGGAGCCGTTTCCGGCAGACCTGCGCGACGCCTTTCTGGCCCAGGCGCGGCCGATAAGGGTGCCCGGCCAAACCGACGTCATCGATGCGGGCAGCGACACCACCGAGGTCTATCTGATCCGCAGCGGCACCGTGCAGATCTCGGTCTATTCGCTGAACGGCCGCGAAGTCATCCTGCGCGAAATGGGGCCCGGCATGATCTTCGGCGAGCTCGCCGCGATCGATCGGCTGCCCCGCTCCGCCAACGTCCGCACGCTCGAGGATTGCCAGTTTTCGGTCATGCGCGCGGACCGGTTCCTCGAGTTCCTCGGCACCGTGCCGCAGGCCGGGCTCTGGATGTCCAAGCTGCTCGCAGGGCGCATCCGGAACCTCACCGAACGGACCCTCGAGCTCGCGACCCTTACCGTCGTGGCCCGCATTCGGGGCGAGCTGCTGCGCCGCGCGCTCGAGACGGGCGTCGCGGACGATCGGGCGGTGATTCGCGTCGGCCGGCGCCAGGCGGACTTTGCGGCGCGCATCGGAACCCATCGCGAAGCCGTGTCGCGAGAGCTCAACGCCCTCAAGAAACGGAGCGTCCTTCGGCACTCGGGCAGCAACGTGGAGATATTGTCGGTCGGGAAGCTGCAGTCGCTCCACGAGAGCGTGTGCGGCTGATGACGGGTCGGAAGGAAGCGGAGGTCCGGGGACATGCGGGCCTCTGGGCACCGGCGCGATGAGCGAAGTACCCCGCCCCGGTCCGGGCGCACAGCCCCTCCCCGGCCGCAGCAACGTCACCATCCTGTTTTCGGACCTGACCGGCTCGTCCAAGATTCTGCGCCACTATCGCGAACCGGAATATTC
>JAFAZM010000124.1 GCA_019239785.1 Sphingomonadaceae bacterium | reverse complement strand
TGCGCTCGGCCACCGCATGCGCGGTCTCCGGCGATCCGATCATGCCGATCTTGATCGCGTCGGCGCCGATGTCGCGCATCACCGCGTCGATCTGAGCCACCACCATGTCGGTCGGGACCGGCATCACCGCGTCCACGCCCAGGGTGTTCTGCGCGGTGATCGCGGTGACGGCGGTCATCGCATGACCGCCGAGCATGGTGACCGTCTTGATGTCCGCCTGGATGCCGGCGCCGCCCCCCGAATCCGAGCCGGCGATGATCAGGATGCGCGGCGTCTGGCTGTTGGGCGGGAGCATGAGGCGATGCTCAGAACGGGTTGGCGCAGGTCACGCCGGGCCCTTCCGCGCCGTCGAGGGCGGATATTTGCCGAGCAGATGCGCCGGCCGGATCGGGCGCGGCTCGAAATTGCCGCCGCAATTGGGGCACACGCCGCCCAGCGGCCCTTCGACGCAGCCGGCGCAGAAGGTGCATTCGAAGGTGCAGATCCGCGCCTCCGCGCTCTCCGGCGGCAGGTCGCGGCCGCAGCGCTCGCAATCGGGACGCAGCTCGAGCATGGCGCGTCAGGCCGCCTGCACCGCGGCGCAGATCGTATCGACGACGTCGGCGACCAGAGCCTCGTCCTCGCCTTCGGCCATCACCCGGATCAGCGGCTCGGTGCCGGACTTGCGGATCACCAGCCGGCCGCTGCCGGCAAGGCGGGCCTCGCCTTCGGAGATCGCCGCCTTCACGCTTGCGGCTTCCAGCGGTGCGCCGCCGGCGAAGCGCACGTTCTTCAGCAATTGCGGCAGCGGCTCGAACAGGTTCAGCACCTCGCTCGCCGGGCGCCCGCTCTCGACCAGCTCGGCGAGGATCTGCAGCCCCGCGACCAGCCCGTCGCCGGTGGTCGCATAATCGGAGAGGATGATGTGGCCGGACTGCTCGCCGCCGACATTATAGCCCTGGGCGCGCATCGCCTCGAGCACGTAGCGGTCGCCGACCTGGGTGCGCACGAGGCCGAGCCCGCGGCCGGCGAGGAAGCGCTCCAGGCCGAGATTGGACATCGAGGTCGCGACGATGCCGCCGCCCCGCAAGGTGCCGCGCCGCGCCCAGGACGAGCCGATCAGGGCCATCAGCTGGTCGCCGTCGATCGTCGCGCCGGTCTGGTCGACGACGATCAGCCGGTCGGCGTCGCCGTCCAGCGCCAGGCCGATATCGGCGCCGGAGGCGACCACCGTCTCCTTGAGCAGGTTCGGATCGGTCGAGCCGCAGCCGTCGTTGATGTTGAGGCCGTTGGGGGAGACGCCGAGGGCGATCACCTCGGCGCCCAATTCCCAGAGCGCCGAGGGCGCGACCTCGTAAGCGGCGCCGTTCGCGCAATCCACCACCACCTTCAGCCCGTCGAGCCGGAGATGCCTCGGAAAGGTCAGCTTGGCAGCATGGATGTAGCGGCCGCGGGCGTCCTCGATTTTCTTCGAGCGGCCGATCTGCTCCGCGGGCACCAGCCGGGGCTCCCTGTCGAGCAGTGCCTCGATGGCAAGCTCGTCCTTGTCCGAGAGCTTGTAGCCGTCGGGCCCGAACAATTTGATGCCGTTGTCGACGAACTTGTTGTGGCTGGCCGAGATCATCACGCCCAGATCGGCGCGCATCGACTGGGTGAGCAGCGCCACCGCCGGCGTCGGCACCGGACCGACCATCACCACGTCCATGCCGACGCTGGTGAAGCCGGAGATCAAGGCCGTCTCCATCATATAGCCGGAGAGGCGCGTGTCCTTGCCGATCACCACCCGATGCTTGTGGTCGCCGCGCAGGAAGTGCGCGCCGGCGGCCTGGCCGATCCGCTGCGCCATCGCCGCGGTCATCGGCATCTCGTTGGTCCGGCCCCGGATTCCGTCCGTTCCGAAGAATTTCCGAGTCATGCGACGCGCCGCCCCGACTTTTCCCTTGCCGTCCACGGGACGGCCATCGACAAGGGCCTGATAGCGCCATTGATCAGCAAAGGGCGATTTTTTTGAAACTCTCGCAACCCACCCGCATCCTCCTCGCTTTGGTCGCCGGCCTCGTCGGCGGAATCGTCTGCGCCTGGGGCCAGCTCGCCGCGACGCCGCAGCTGATCGCGATCGCCGAGCCGCTCGGCGGCATGTGGCTCAATGCGCTGCAGATGACGATCGTGCCGCTCGTGGTCGCCTTGCTGATCACCGGCGTCGCGGCCTCGGCCAAGGCGGCGCGCGCCAGCCGGCTGGCGGCGCGGGCTTTGATCTTCTTCGTCGTGTTCCTATTCATCTCGGCGGCGTCCGCGGCCGTGCTGATGCCGCTTTTCCTGCACCTCGTGCCGCTGCCGGCCGAATCGGCGGCGAGCCTGCGGGCGGCGCTCAGCACGACCGCCCCGGTCGGCCAGGCGCCGAGCTTCTCCGACTTCATCCGCTCGATCGTGCCGACCAATCCCGTCGCCGCCGCCTCGGAAACCGCGATCCTGCCGCTGATCGTCTTCACCTTGATCTTCGCCTTCGCGATGGTGCGCCTGCCCGAGGAGCCGCGTGAGCGGCTGGTCGGCTTCTTCCAGGCGATCGGCGACACGATGCTGATCGTGATCAACTGGGTGCTCTGGATCGGCCCGCTCGGCGTGTTCGCGCTCGCCTTCGTCGTCGGCGCGCGGACCGGCAGCACCGCGTTCGGCGCGCTTGCCCATTATGTCGCGGTGGTGACCGCGACCGGCACGGTGATCTGGCTCAGCTCCTGGCTGGTGGCCCTGTTCGGCGCGGGGATCTCGCCCTTGCGCTTCACCCGCGCGATCGCTTCGAGCCAGGCGCTCGCTTTCTCCACCCAATCCTCGCTCGCCTGCCTGCCGGCGATGCTGCGCGCCACCGGCAAGCTCGGCGTGCCGGTCGCCGCCTCGGGCGTCGTGCTGCCGATGGCGGTCGCGGTGTTCCGCGCCACCGGGCCGGTGATGAACTTCGCGGTCGCGATCTACATCGCTTACTGGTTCGGGATCGAGCTCACCCCGACCCAGCTGGCGCTCGGCCTCGTCGCCGGGGCGATGACGACGATGGGCGCCGTCGGCATTCCCGGCCAGGCGAGCTTCGTCACCTCGATCGCGCCGATCTGCATCGCGATGGGGGTGCCGATCGAGCCGCTCGGCCTGTTGATCGCGGTCGAACCGCTCCCCGATCTGATGCGCACCCTCGGCAACGTCAGCATGGACGTCGCCGCGACCGCGACCGTGGCGCGGCATTCCGGCTTCGTTGCCGGGGAAGGCGATACGGAGGAAGACCGGCTGCTGGAGGAAGGGGCCTGACGAGCGCAACTCAGCCGTCATCCCGGCCCTTCGCCGCCGCCTGCGGCGGCGCTCAGGATAAACTCCGTCCGGGATCTGGTCGAAACTAGCCGCAGCGGGTTTCCACGAGAACCCGGCCTTCGCCGGGGTGACGTGCAGAGAAGCCCCTATCGCGGATCGTAAGCGTGCGGCAGCGTGCCTTCCTGGGGGCTGCGGTAGCGGTCGCGCAGCTCCGTCTGGTGATTGCGCAGCGACTGGCGCACGCCGTCGATCCAGACCGCGTCGACGCCGGTGGCGAGCTCGAGCGGATCGCCGTCCCAGATCACCACGTCGGCGCGGCGGCCGGGGCGGAGCGAGCCGATCTCGCCGTCGAGCCCGACCGCCTCGGCCGGCGCCTCGCTGATCGCCTGGAAGGCCTGGCTCCAGCTGAGGCCGTTCGCCCCCGGGATGCGGGTCAGGGCGACGAGGTTGCCGGCATATTGCGTCTCGAGCCGCACCTGCCGCGCCTCCTCGTCGTTGATCATGCCGATCGAGACCGAGACGCCGGCGGCGCGCATGCGGCCGAGGTTCGACTGGGTGGCGGCGAGCTGCTCGAAGCTTGCGGGAAGGTCGTTCAGCGCATTGCCGATCACCGGCACGTGCGCGGCGGCGATCTCGCCGGCCACGCGCCAGCCCTCGCTCGCGCCGACCAGGACGAGCCGCAAAGCCGGGAATTCGCGCTTCAGCGCAAGCACCTGGAGGATGTCGGCCGCCCGCTCCACATGGACGAGCAGCAATTGCCGGCCGTGCACGACCGGGACGAGCGCCGCCGCGTCGAAGCGGGTCAGCAGCACGTCGTCGCGGCGCGGGCCGGCCGGCTCGCTCATCCGGAAATCGGGCATGTCCTCGAGCTGCGGCGTGGTCGGCCCGGCGGCCTGGCGGCCCGGCCCAGCGATCGGCACGCGCAGCTCGCCGGCCTCGCGCAAGGCGTTGCGCAGCAAGGCATGGGCGGAGACGCGGCTGCCGCCGGCCGCCTGGCCGCCATCCTCGCCGAGCTCGACGAACTGGAACAGGCGGGCCCGGGTGATCGGCTGCATGTCGCCGCCGAGGTCGATCATCGCGCCCTGCCCGGCGAAGATCGAATGGCCGCCATTGCCGGGCGCGACCACCGCGCGGGTGACGCCGGCGGCGCGGTTGACCGCGATGTTGATCGCCTGCGGGTTGACCGCCGGGGCGATGTCGAGCGCGGCGCTGAACGGCGAGCTCGAGGCCTGGATGTCGTTCGAGGCGCTCGCGGCGTCGACCTCTGAGAGGCCGATCCGGGAGAAGCCGGCGACGACGCCCGGCGTTACCCATTTGCCGTGGGCGTCGATCACCGTCGCCCCGGGCGGCACCGCGACATTGGCGCCGGCCGCGACGACCCGGCCGTCGCGGATGACCACCGTCCCGTTGTCGATCGGCTCCGATCCGTCGCCGATGACGACACGACCGCCGGTGAAAGCAATGGTCTCGGCTGCGGCCGGGGCGGCGGAGACAAGAGTTATCGCGGCGAGTCCCCTCCACCACCGCTTCGCGGCGGTCCCCTTCCCCCTCCCGGGGAGGATTTCGGGAAGGCGGACCTGTCCGCCGAAGCCTTGGCGAAGGCGGATCATTTCGTGTCTCCTTCGCCGGGCTGGCCGAGCTCGAAGTCGCTGACCGGGCGCCGCCGCGGATCGCGCATGTCGTACATCATGGCGCCGTCGATCCAGACCTGCTGCGGCCGCGTGTAGACGCTGAACGGATTGCCGTTCCAGAGCACCACGTCCGCGCGCTTGCCGGCGCGGAGCGAGCCGGTCTGGTCGGCGATCCCGAGGGCGGTCGCCGGATTGATCGCAAGCCAGCGCCAGGCGACCTCGTCGGGGATGTTGATCCCTATTCGCCGCCCGTCCGCGAGCGCCTTGGCCGCCTCCTGGTTCAGCCGCTGGATGCCGTTCGGATCGTCCGAATGGACGATCGCGCAGGCGCCCGCATTGTGGACCATCGGAAGGTTCTCGTTGATCGCGTCATAGGCTTCCATCTTGAAGCCCCACCAATCCGCCCACATCGCCGCGCAGGTGTGGTTCTCGCGCAGCAGATCGGCGATCTTGTAGGCCTCGACCGCATGGTGGAAGCTGGCGATGTGGAAGCCGAACTCCCGCGCCATGTCGAGCATGATCGCCATCTCGTCGGCGCGGTAGCAATGGTTGTGGACCAGCATCCGCCCTTCCAGCACCTCGACCAGAGTATCGAGGCCGAAGTCGCGCGGCGTGTTGGGATCGCGGGCGCGGCGCTCGCGATATTCGACCGCGCGCTGCCAGGTCGCGCGCATCATCGCGACATTGCCCATCCGGGTCTGCGGGCTCTGGCCGCGGCTGCCGTAGACGCGCTTGGGATTCTCGCCGCAGGCCATCTTGAGGCCGCGCGGCGCGCCCGGGAAGCGCATGCCCTGGACGGTCCGCGCCGGCACGTTGCGCAGGGTCACGCCGCGGCCGCCGAACAAGTCGGCGGAACCGGGGAGGATCTGCAGGGTGGTGATGCCGCCATTGGCGAGGGCGCGGCTGAAGCCCGGATCCTGCGGCCAGACGCTGTGCTCGGCCCAGACCTCCGGGTGGATCGGCCCGGTCGCCTCGTTGCCGTCCTGGTGCGCCTCGACCTGCCGGCTGGGATAGTCGCCGAGGTGGGAGTGGATGTCGATCACGCCCGGGGTCACCCAGAGGCCGTGGCCGTCGATCCGGGTGGCGCCGTCGGGGATCGGCGTGTCCGGCCCGCCGACCGCCTGGATGCGGCCGTCGACCATCACCACCGTGCCGTTCTCGATGCGGCCGCCCTCGCCGTCATAGACGGTCGCGCCGGTGATCGCGGTGGGGGTGCTCGGATAGGGATGATAGGTGGACGGATAGGGGTCGTCGGGCGGCACGTAATGCGCCGGCCCGGCGTTGGGCGCTGGCGCGGCGGCCGCGCTCTGGGCATGGCCCTGGTCGCCCGCGCAGGCGGCGAGCGCGACCGCCGTCGCCAGCGCGATCAAAGTGGAATTGAGCTTATTGAACACCGTGCATCCACTTCTTGAGCAACGGGGAAAGGACGAGCAGGAACAGGCCGATGCCGAAGGCGATCAGGCCGATCTTCCAGAACACGCCGACATAGGTGTTCAGGCTGACCTGGAGGTTGGTGACCTGGCCGCCGACCGTCTCGACGCTCGCGACCTGGGCGACGACGCCCGCGACATATTGGGCGACGGAGATGGAGAGGAACCAGACCCCCATCATCAGCCCGATGATGCGCGCGATCGAGAGCTTGGTGATCATCGACAGGCCGACCGGCGAGATGCAGAGTTCGGCGAGGCTGTGGATCAGATAGAGGCCCGCAAGCCACCAGATCGCCACCTTGAAGTCCGGGCCGGCGAAGCTCGTGCCCCAGACCAGGAACAGGAAGCCGGCGCCGACCCCCATCAGCGCGATCGCGAACTTGACCGGGATCGACGGCTCCAGGTTGCGCCGCGCAAGCCAGCCCCAGAGCAGGCTCATGATCGGCGCGAAGATCACGATCGAGATCGGATTGAAATTCTGCGTCTGCGGAGCCGAGAGGCTGAACAGCCCGAACACGCTGAGATTGGTGTTGCGGTCGGCGAACAGGGTGAGCGAGGAGCCGGCCTGCTCGAACAGGGTCCAGAAGACGACGTTGAAGACGATCAGCACCATCGCCACGACCATCATCTGGAATTCCTGCCGCGACCCGTAAATCCACGACCAGATCAATATCCCGGGGACCGCCACCAGGAAGGTGAAGAACAAGGCCTTGCCCATGATCGACAGCGCCAGCAGATAGCCGACGATCCCGGCGCCCGGCGCGGGCTTGGGCGAGTTCATCAGGTTGACGAACAGGAAGTAGAAGACCGGGATCGCGGCGATAGCGAGGATGTAGATCAGCAGCGCGCGGTCTGGCCCTGCCCGTTCCGGCACCTCGCCATAGCCGGCGAGGCGGCCGCCGTCGAACTGGATCAGGGTCCAGGAGAAGAGCATGCCCGCCGCGGCGAGGCCGAAGCCGGCCCACCAGCCGAACTGATCGGCCAGGATCGGACAGAGCAATTGGGAGCCGATCGAGCCCAGGTTGATGCCCATGTAGAAGATGGTGAAGCCGGCATCGCGACGCCGGTCGCCCTGCGCGTAGAGCGCGCCGACCATCGTCGAGATGTTGGGCTTGAAGAAGCCGTTGCCGATCGAGACCATGCACAAGGCAAGCAGCATGATCATCACGTAGAGCGAGCTCTGGTGGCTGCCGGACTCGAAATGGCCGGTCGGCACGGTGCGCACGACCGCGCCGGCGGCATTGGTCAGGTTCACGCTGCCGTCGTCATTGCCGTGGATCTGCAGGCGCTGGCCATTGTCGACCAGCCAGCGCACCTCGCCAGGCGCGCTGGTCGGCCGGTCCTGATAATTGTCGACCTGGACCTCGTACTCGTGGCCGTCGATCGTCGCATAAGGGGTCGCGGTGTTGCCGCCGAAGCAGAGCGTGAAATAGCCGAGCGCCATCATGATCGCGCCGAACTTCACCGCCCGTTTCGAACCGAGATACTGGTCAGCGAGGAAGCCGCCGATCAAGGGCGTCAGATAGACCAGAGCGGTGTAGCCGCCGTAGAGGCCGGTCGCCTGCCGGTCCTGGAAGATGAAATGCTTGGTCAAATAGAGCGTCAGCAGCGCCCGCATCCCGTAATAGCCGAACCGCTCCCAGAGCTCCGTGCTGAACAGCCGTGCCAGCTGTCGCGGATGGCCGAACCAGGTTCCTTCTTCGACCGGGTTGACGTGGCTGAGGGGATCGCCTGCGCCGGGTGCCTCTAGGTTGGGGGTATCGACCACGGCATTCACTCCCTGTTTCGCCCGGTCGTCCGGGTCTTGAAAGGCGCCGAGACTAGTTTCCAAATTCGCCTTGTGAAGCGGATTGTTGCGGCCCCCGGGCACTGCTAGCGGCGGGGCGATGTTCAACGACCTTTCCTCGACAGCGGCGCTGCTGCGGACCCGCCGCTCGGGGCGGCCGCGCGACCTGGTCGAGCCCGGCCCGAGCCCGGCGCAGCTCCACGCGATATTCGAAGCCGCGATGCGGACGCCCGACCACGGCAAGCTCCACCCCTGGCGCTTCGTCCATGTTCCGCGGGCGCGGCGGTCGCAATTCGCGTCGCTGCTGCAGGAGGCCTATCGCATCGACAATCCGGAGCCGGGCCGGCTCGAGATCGAGGCGAACGAGCGTTTCGCCCACCAGGCGCCGGAGCTGATCGTCGCCCTGTCCAGCCCGACGCCGGGACACAAGATCCCGCTCTGGGAGCAGGAGCTCTCCTGCGGCGCCGCCTGCATGAACCTGCTGCTCGCCGCCCATGCGGCGGGCTTCGCCGGCGGCTGGGTGACCGGCTGGGCCGCCTATTCGCCCCATGTCCTCGCCGCCTTCGGCGCGCGGCCCGAGCGGATCGCCGGCTTCATCTTCCTCGGCACGCCGGGCGCGGAGCTGGAGGAAAGGCTGCGGCCGGCGTTCGGCGAGGTGGTCTCTGAGTGGGAGGGAAAACTCCTCCCCTAAAAGGGGAGGGGGACCATGCGCAGCATGGTGGTGGGGTATCAGCGCCCGAAGGGGGCGCAACGATCGGCATCAATCCGCCAGCGCTGATATCCCTCCACCACCTGCCTGCGGCAGGCGGTCCCCCTCCCCCCTCAGGGGGAGGATTGGCTTAGCGACCGACACAACAATCTGCTTGACCAAGCTGGTGTATTAGTACAGCATGACGGCATGAACGAAGATCGCCCCGTCTATCTCCGCCTGCGCGACTCCATCGCCGCCATGATCCTCGACGGCCGCGTCCGCGACGGGGATCCGCTGCCGTCGGTGCGCAGCCTGGCCGCCGATTACGGCGCCAATCCGCTGACCGTCGCCAAGGCCTATCAGACCTTCCAGGAGGAGGGGCTGGTTGTGGTCAAGCGCGGGGTCGGCATGTTCGTCGCGCCCCAGGCCGCCGAGCGGCTGCGGACGACCGAGCGCAAGGACTTCCTCGAGCATCGCTGGCCCGGGATCGTGACCCACATGCGGCGGATCGGGCTCGATGTGGAGGATCTGGTGGAGCGGGCATTAGCCTGATCGAGGCCGTCCCGCGCGCAAGCCCTCAGGCTTGCGACGCGGAGCAGGCCCGGTCGGCCGACGGGTCGGCAAGCCGAACCCGATCGACGGCAAGGCACGATTGTGCCTTGCCGGAACCAGTTCCCGCCGAGGCTGCCGCTTCCTCTGTCGTCATCCCGGACTTGATCCGGGATCCATGAACACTGTCTGCGCGAACCTGCCGCTCCGTGTTCATGGATGCTGACTTTCGTCAGCATGACTGAGCTGTAACTACCGACTCATCGACAAACATGACAAACGGCGCGACCAGGATTCTTGCCCCGAAACGATCGGCATCTTACCTAAGCGCCAGCCCAATTCGGGGCCCACAGGACCACTCGACATGCACCCGCTTCGCGCCTTCCTGCTCTCCTTCGCCGCCGGTTCGGCGATGCTGTTCGGCGGCTACGGACTGCACAGCGCGATGACGCCGCCGAAGACCGATCATACGATCACCGTCTGAGCGCGCCGGGTTGATTTCGCCAGGACGCTGACGCACGATCCGCCCTGCGTTGAGGAGACGGGGGATGCGCGCTTTTCAGTTCGCCGGCATGGCCTTCTTCCTGCTCGCGGGCTGCGCCGGCCATGTCCGGGAGGCCGCCGAGCCCGTCATTGCCTATGCCTGCGCCGACGGCAAGACGGCCCGCGTCCTCTACGAGGGTGGCGGCTATTTCCCGCGCGCGACGGCACGGCTCGACTATGACGAGCATGAGTATCACCTCTCCGCGACTCCGCCGACCTACGGTCTGCGCTACGTCAGCGAGGGCGGCGAGAATGCGCCGGTCACGATCTGGTCGGTGCGCGGCGAGGATGCCTGGATCGGCCGGCTCGATCCGGGCCAGAGCGAGGAGCGCGAGATCGCGCACTGCACCCGCGTCCGCGGCTGAGCCCCCACGGCCCGACTGTGGCCGATTTGCCGCAGCGCCGCCGCCGTTCAGCGCCAGGACATTGACTCGGCATTACATTCCGGTGCCTTGCATCCTATCTGGGCGCGCGAGAACAGGGGCGCGGGGAAGTTCGGCAATTTCGATGAAGAGTGAGATGAAAGGCCTGTCGGTCGGCGCGCTCGGCGCGCTGCTGCTCGGCACCGCCGCCGCGGCAGGGGCGCAGGACGGCAACACGATCGGCAATCCGGCGCTGCGCGACTTCCAGCTCCACCCGCGCCAGCAGCAGCAGCAGCAGCAGCAAACGCAGCCGCAGGCGCCGCTCGTCACCCCGCCGCCGCCGGCCGCCGTGCGGCCGCAGCCGGCGCCCCCTGCCGCGCAGCCGCCCGCGCAGCAGCAGCAGCAGCAAGCGCCGCAGCCGCAGGCGCAGCAGCCCCGGCCCGCTCCGGCGGCGCCGCGCACGCA
>JAFAZM010000069.1 GCA_019239785.1 Sphingomonadaceae bacterium | reverse complement strand
TCCTTGGGCACGCCGTTGACGAGATCGCGCCCCTTGATGTGCACGGTCTCGCCGTCGCTGCCCGCGGGCGGGGCCTTGGCGACGCCGACCTGCTTCTTGATCCGCTCCGCGGTCGCCTCGCCGATCAGGAGGTTGTGATTGCGGCGGACGTAGGAGGAGATCGCCTCGTCCATCTTGTCGCCGCCGACCCGCACCGACGTGGTGTAGGCAAGGCCGCGCAGCGACAGGACTGCCACCTCGGTGGTGCCGCCGCCGATGTCGACGACCATCGAGCCGATCGGCTCGGTCACCGGCATGTCGGCGCCGATCGCCGCGGCCATGGGCTCCTCGATCAGCCAGACCTGGCGGGCGCCGGCATTGGAGGCGGCGTCGCGGATCGCGCGGCGCTCGACGCTGGTCGAGCCCGACGGCACGCAGATCACGATCTCCGGCCAGCGCGGGAAGCGGCGCTTGCCGTGCACCTTGTGGATGAAGTGCTTGATCATCTGCTCGGCGACGTCGATGTCGGCGATGACGCCGTCGCGCAGCGGCCGGATCGCCTCGATCTGGTCGGGGGTCTTGCCCATCATCAATTTGGCGTCGTCGCCGACCGCCTTCACCCGCTTGACGCCGTTGGTCGTCTCGATCGCGACCACAGAGGGCTCATTGAGGACGACGCCGCGGCCGCGGACATAGACGACGGTGTTCGCCGTGCCGAGGTCGATCGCCATGTCGTGGGACGGAAAACGAAGAAAATTGAAAACGCCCATATTCAAACAAGCTCGCTGCAGCGGGCGGTCGTCGGGATTTCCCGGCCTGCCCAAGGGAATGCCTATAGGATGGGCCCGCGCCCCCGGTCCACAAAAGAGTGACTCACGTCTCGCGGGTCGCTGCCGCATCGTATAGAGACATGACCCATGTCAATACGCCGCCTGCCCGAGCATCTCGTCAACCGGATCGCAGCCGGTGAAGTGGTGGAAAGACCGGCCAGTGCGTTGAAGGAGCTGGTCGAGAACGCGATCGACGCCGGCGCGTCGCGAATCTCCATCGCCCTGGCGCAGGGCGGGATCGGCCGGATCGAGGTGGTCGACAACGGCTCCGGCATGGCGCCGGACGAGATCGCGCTGGCGCTGGAGCGGCATGCGACCTCGAAGCTCCCGGACGACGCGATCGAGGCGGTGGCGACCCTCGGTTTCCGCGGCGAGGCCTTGCCGTCGATCGCAAGCGTCGCCCGGGTGCGGATCGAGAGCCGGGTGCGCGGCGCGGACGGCTGGTCGCGGATCGTCGACAATGGGAAGCTGGAAGGCGAGGGGCCGGCGGCGCTCCCGCCCGGCACCCGCGTCACCGTCGAGGATCTCTTCGCCCGCGTGCCGGCGCGGCGCAAGTTCCTCCGCTCCGACCGCAGCGAATATGGCGCCTGCCTCGACGTGGTGAAGCGCCTCGCCATGGCCCGGCCGGACATCGGCTTCACCCTCGAGCATGAGGGCCGCCGCACGCTCGCGGTGCAGCCGGACCAGGACCGGCCGGCCCGCGTCGCCGCGCTCACCGACCGCGAGCTGGCGGAGAACAGCCTGGCGATCGATTATGCACGCGGCCCGGCAAGGCTCGGCGGCGTCGCCGGCCTGCCGACCTTCAACCGCGGCGTCGCCGACCATCAATATCTGTTCGTCAACGGCCGGCCGGTGAAGGACCGCCTGCTGATCGGCGCGGTCCGCGCCGCCTATCAGGACCTGCTCGCCCGCGACCGCCACCCGGTGCTCGCCTTGTTCATCGACCTTCCCGGCGCCGAGGTCGACGTCAACGTCCACCCCGCCAAGACCGAGGTCCGCTTCCGCGATCCCGCGGGCATCCGCGGCCTCATCGTCGGCGGCCTGCGCCATGCGCTGGACGAGGCGGGACACCGCTCCGCCCAACGGCCGTCGGCGGCGGCGCTGGGGAATTGGCAGAGCGAACCCTTCACTCCCTCTCCCCAAGGGGGAGAGGGCTGGGGTGAGGGGGTTCGGCCTCTGCAATATGCGCTCGGCGGCCAGCGCCCCACTTCTTACGTGGGAGCCCCCTCACCCTATCCCTCTCCCCCCCGGGGAGAGGGGATTGTCCGCGAGCTTCACGAACCTTTCGCCCCAGCCGCGCGCGCCGAGATGGCCGAGGCGGCGGTTCCCGAGGCCCGCGCCCACCCGCTCGGCGTCGCCCGCGGCCAAGTCGCCGCCACCTATATTGTCGCCGAGGCCGAGGACGGCCTGGTCCTCGTCGACCAGCATGCCGCGCACGAGCGGCTGGTGCTGGAGCGGATGCGGCGGGCGATGGCCAATGGCGGCATCGCCCGCCAGGCGCTGCTGCTTCCCGAAGTGGTCGAGCTGGACGAGCCCGCCTGCGACCGGATCGAGGCGCGGCTCGCCGAGCTGGACGAAATGGGCCTGGAGCTCGAGCGCTTCGGCCCCCGCGCGATCCTGGTCCGCGCAACGCCGGCAATGCTCGGCGCCGGCGACGTCAAGGGCCTGATCACCGACCTCGCCGACGAGCTCGCCGCCTTCGACAGCGCGCTCAGCCTCAAGGAGAAGCTCGATCTCGTCGCCGCCACCATGGCCTGCCACGGCTCCGTCCGCGCCGGCCGCCTGCTATCGGTCGCCGAGATGAACGCTTTGCTGCGCGAGATGGAGGTCACCCCCCACAGCGGCCAGTGCAATCACGGCCGCCCGACCTGGGTGAAGCTGGCCCATGCCGACATCGAGAAATTGTTCGGGCGGAAATGAACCCGGCAGGGACGTTGGCCGCGGCGGCGCTGCTTCTGGTCTCTTCGGCGGCCGATGCGGCGCAAACCCACAGCTGGTGCCGTTCGCATCCGCAACGCGTCGGGCAGTGCCGCGACATTCACGGCCGTCTCTCGCCTTATAACGGGACGCCAACTTACCGGATCTGGATATTGGGGACCCGCCGCATGTTAGGCGTCGTCGGCAGGTCGGGGCACGATCTAGGTGACGAGTATCCGCTTCCGGCTAACCTGGAGACCGCATTCGGCCCACGTCCCTTCGATTTGGATATCTTCGGCGATTTCCGGGTCTGCCCGCTCACCCGCGCGCGACCCGGCGTGATGCAGTCCGTCTACGTCGTACGTGGCCGCCATCTGCTTGTCCGTCGACGCTGATCCTATAAGTCTTCGGTGCGGGAAGCTCAGCCGTGCGGCTGTCCCGGCGGTGGCGGGCGCATGATCCTCATCGGCGAAGGCCGGTCCGCCTCCGAGAGTGGGTGACAGGGCTGGCCGGCGAGCAGGGCGCCAAGGGTCTCGCCCATCAGCTCGCCGCCGGGCGGATCGTAATTGGTGAGGACGACGAGCGCGGCGCCCCGTTCGGGATAGACCATGAAATAGGCATTGGCGCCGGGCCGGCCGCCGGCCTGGCCGATCCGCCAGACCTCGCCGCGGCGCGGGAAGACGCGCGCCTTGGTGGCGTCGCTGAGCAGGCCATGACCGAGCAAAGCGCGGGCGAGGCGGGCGAGATCGTCGGCGGTGCTGACGCTGTCGCCGGCGGGATTGCCGGGCAGGTCGGGCATGAAGCGCGCCGGCACCGGGCGATCGAGCGGCGGCTGGCCGGGGCCCTGCAGGCGCGACATGGAGGGGGCCGTGCCGGGGCCGCCGGCGACGCCGGAGCGGGTCATGCCCAGCGGCCGGAAGATCCTGCGCTCCAGATAATCGGAATAAGTGAGGCCGCTCGCCGCCTCGACGATCGCGCCGAGCACGAAATAGCCGCCGTTCGAATAAAGGGTCTGCGTCCCCGGCGGGAAGTCCAGCGGCTGGTTCACGACGAGGGGGAGGAGGTCGCGCGCCGAGCGCGCGCTGCGCAGCGTCGCGGCAAGCTCCGGGGTGAGCATGATGTTCCCTGAAATGCCCGAGCGGTGCTGGATCAGCTGCTCGACGGTCACCGCAGCGAGCGCCGGCGGCAGGCCGGGCAGGTAGGTGCCGATCGGCGCGTCGAGCCGGACCCGTCCCTGGTCCACCAATTGGCCGATCGCGATCTGGGTGAAGACCTTACCGACCGAGGCGAGATGGTAAGGCGTGTCGCGCGCCGGCGCGGCGCTGCCGTCGATCGTGCCGGCGGTCTGCCAGAAGCTGTCGCGGCCCTGCTCGGCGAGGACCAGCCCGGAGAAGGGAGTCAGCGCCGCCTGGGACGCGAAGCAGGCGGCCAACGCCGGCGCGAGTTGAGGCGTGGGCTGCGCCGGCGCCATCGGCGCGAGCGGCAGCGCGAGCAGGACCGCGCCCGAATATTGAAGAAAAAGCTTCACCTGCCGCTCCCGTCCCGCCTTGCCCGTCTTGGCTTATCGGCGCATCTACTCGCCATGAAAGCCGGAAAGCTGAGTAGGGTGCATGTCCGCGACGCGCGGACCGCCGCGATCTTCACCGATCCGCGGCTACGCCGGATCCTGCTCTGGTTCACGCGCAGCCCCAAGTCGATCGGCGAGACCGCGGCCCTGCTCGGCATGGACCTGAAGCGGACCCATTATTACGTCCGCAAGCTCGTCCGCCTGGGCCTGCTTTTCGTCGCCGAGGAGCGGGCGCGCGCCGGCCGGCCGATCCTTCATTATCGCGCCGCCGGCGATTCCTTCTTCGTGCCGAGCGAGGTCGCGCCGAAAGGGTTCGGCGAGGAGCTGGCGCGCGAGCTCAGGGAGAGCTTGGCGATCGAGGCGGCGCGGAGCGAGGGCGGGATCCTGTTCACTGCCGCCAAGGGCGGCTCGCCGCGCGGGCGGGTCGTGGGCCAGCGCGGGGCGGCCGGCGCGGTCGAGATGTGGCGCGTGCTTCGCCTGGCGCCGAAGCAGGCGGCCGCTCTGAAGCGCGACATGACGGCGTTGCTGAACCGCCACCAGAAGATTGCGGCGGAGCGTGGCGGCACGGCCTATCTGGTCCACGCGGCGGTCGCGCCACGGCTGGTCGCGTCCGGCCTTGCCGACAATGAGGACCCGGCGCTTGCCGGCGCCGCCGGCGAGCCGGGCATCCCGCCAAGCTTAAGCGTTCCTTGAGCTTCCTGGTCTAGCGGGCGGCAACCAGGAGGTCCGCGCCGCATGTTCCAGCTTGTCTACATCAGCACCGCCCGTCAGCCGATCGTGCCAGAGATGGTCGAGCAGATCCTCGCCGCCTCCCGGCGCAACAATGCGCGCAACGGCATTAGCGGGCTGCTCGTCGCCGGCCGGCGACGCTTCCTGCAGGCGCTCGAAGGCCCGGAGCAGGCGGTGCTCGATGCCTATGCCGAGATCAAGCGGGATCCGCGCCACCATGCACTGGTGCTGCTGACCGGCCGTTCCGTGGAGACGCGGGCGTTCGGCGATTGGTCGATGGCGTTCGAAGCGGCGGACGAAGGGCGGCCCCAACCCGGCCTCGCCGCGACGGTGGATGCGCTGACCGCATCGCTGGCGGACAAGAGCCTGCGCGCACACTTTCTCGGCTTCGCGGAGCTGCAAAGCCGCGCCGCCTGAGCGGGACGCCCGTCTGTCGCGTGCCGGGCGGTACGCACCGCGGGCCGCGCGGCCCGATGCCGCGGCGCGGCCGCGGCGCCGGAGGCGGCGGCGGCGGGGAGCAGGGCGGCACGATCAGCCATCTCGGGCGTCCTTCTTCAGGCTGAGGAGCGTGCGGCGGACCGCCTCGATCGGATGCGCGGCGGAATCGGCGCGGCTGGCGCGGAGGCGCCGGTAGCCGCCTTCGGCATCGGCGATGAGCTCCCTGACGAAGCTCCCCGAGCGCACCTCGCGCAGGATCCGGCGCATCTCGGTGCGCGTGTCCGTGGTGATGATCCGGGTCCCGCCCTTCAGGGCGCCGAACTCGGCGGTGTTGGAGATCGCCTCGCGCATCCCGGCAATGCCGCGTTCGTAGATCAGGTCGGCGAGCAGCTTCACCTCGGTCAGGCATTCGAAATAGGCGATTTCGGGAGAGAAGCCGGCCTCGACCAGGGTCTCGAAGCCGGCGTGGATCAGCTCCGGGATCGCGCCCCACAGCACCGCCTGCTCGTTGAACAGGTCTGCCTCGCATTCCTCGGCGAAGCTGGTCGGGAGAATGCCGACCCGGCCGCTGCCGATCGCCGCGGCATAGGAAAGGGCGAGCGCCTCGGCGCCGCCGCTCGCATCCTGGGCGACGGCGAAGAGGGAGATCAGGCCGGAGCCATTCCGGTAATCGGCGCGGAGCGCAGTGCCCGGGCCCTTGGGCGCGACCAGGAAGACGTCGAGATCCGGCCGCGGCGCGACCAGGCCGAAGCGGATGCTGAGCCCGTGCGCGAAGCCGAGGGCGCCACCCTGGCGCAGGTGCGGGGCGATCGCCTCGGCGTAGATGCGGCCGTGGACCTCGTCGGGCGCGAGCAGCATGACGAGGTCGGCAGCGCCGGCAGCTTCCGCAGGGATGTCGATGGGGAAGCCGTCGGCCTCGGCGCGGGCGCGGGTCGGGGCGCCGTCGCGCAGGCCGATCACCAGCTCGGCGACGCCGGAATCGCGCAGGTTCAGCGCCTGCGCGCGGCCCTGATTGCCATAGCCGAGCACCGCGACCTTGCGGCCGCGGACGAGCGCGAGGTCGGCATCCTCATCGCGGTAGACGCGCATGGAGTGGGGGTAGGGGATTCGTAGCGTAGCGGCAATGTGTTCAGCCCCTCTCCCTGCAGGGGAGAGGGAGGGGCCCGCCGCTCGAAGAGCGGTGGGAGGGTGAGGGCGGGGGTTTCCGCCTCGCATCCACCTCGGCGAATACCCGCCCCTGTCTGACCCTCACCCTCCCCGGGACGGGAGAGGGATTATCGCAAGAGCCCCAGCGCCCTTTCGAACGCCTCCCCCTCCAGCGCCTCCTCGAACCGCGGCCAGTCCGCCGGCGGCTGGCGGCGGAACCAGGTATATTGGCGTTTGGCATATTGGCGGGTGGCGATCTTGCCGGCCGCCAGGGCCTGCTCGCGGGTCAGCGTGCCATGGAGGCAGGCGGCGATCTCGGGGACGCCGATCGCGCGCATCACCGGCGCCAGCGGTGGGAGATGGCGGGCGAGCAGGCGGCGGACCTCCTCGATCCCTTCCTCGCCGAAGATCGCCTCGAAGCGGGCGTCGCAGCGGGCATGGAGCCAGTCGCGCGGCGGCAGCAGGATCAGCGGCCTGAGCGCCACCGCACCGCCGATCCCGCCATGTTTCTCCGCCTGCCAGTCCTTCAGCGTCCGGCCGGTGGCGCGAACCACTTCGAGCGCGCGCGAGATGCGGGTGGTGTCGCCCGGCCGCAGCCGCGCCGCCGCTTCGCGGTCCTCGACCGCGAGCGCCGCATGCGCGTCGCCGACGCTCAGCGCCCGCACCTGCCGGCGCACCGCCGGATCGATCTCCGGCACCGGCGCGATCCCTTCGATCAGGGTGCGAAGGTAGAGGCCGGTGCCGCCGGCGAGGATCGGCAGCCGTCCTGCCGCATGGGCCTCGCCGATCGCCGCCTTCGCGTCCGCCGCCCAGTCCGCGGCGGAGCAGGCGTCGGCGCCGTCGCGCGTGCCGTAGAGGCGGTGGGGCGCCCGCGCCTCCTCGGCCGCGGTCGGCCGGGCCGAGACGATCCGGAGATCGCGATAGACCTGGGCGCTGTCGGCGTTGATCACGACGCCGCCAGCCGCTTCCGCCAGCGCCAGTGCAAGCGACGACTTGCCGCTCGCCGTCGGCCCCGCGATAAGCGCGAGCGGCGGTTTCGAAGGGTCGGCCTTGTTCATTGCCACATTGATAGCAGCGGATCGGCTCGCGCGCGGCGATATTTCCGCAGCCGAGGACGCGCTCGGCGGCGCCGCGCGCGGCCATGAGTGGGTCGAGGAGGGGAGCGCCTGCGACCTCCTGCTCGGCGGCGCGGTGGACGCGGCGCGGCGCGCGCTCGAAGGCCTGCTCCCCGGCGTCGACGTGGTCGTCCAGCCGCGCGAGGGACGGCGCAAGCGCCTGCTCGTCGCCGACATGGATTCGACGATGATCACGGTCGAATGCATCGACGAGCTCGCCGATTATGCGGGGCTGAAGGCCGAGGTCGCCGCGGTCACCGAGCGGGCGATGCGCGGCGAATTGGAGTTCGAGGCGGCGCTCGATGCCCGCGTCGCCTTGCTGAGGGGGCTCGACGCGCGCGTGATCGACCATTGCCGGGCGCAGCGCGTGAAGCTCACGCCCGGCGCCGAGGCTCTGGTCAGGACGATGGCGGAGAACGGCGCCTATTGCCTGCTGGTCTCGGGCGGGTTCAGCCGCTTCGCCGACGCGGTCGCCGCCGAGATCGGCTTCGACGCCGCGGTCTCGAACGAATTGCTGCTCGACGGCGGCCGGCTCGCCGGCACGGTCGCCAAGCCGATCGTCGATGCGGAGGGCAAGCGCCGGGCTCTGCTCGACGCCGCCCATGCCCGCCAGATCCCGCTGGATGCCGCGCTCGCCGTCGGCGACGGCGCCAACGACATCCCGATGCTGAAGGCCGCCGGCCTCGGCATCGCCTATCACGCCAAGCCGGCGACCGCGGCCGTCGCGGATGCACGGATCGAGGCGAACGACCTCACCGCCCTGCTGTTCGCGCAGGGTTATGCGCGGGGGGAGTGGGTGGTCGAGTAGGGGACTAGGGGACTAGGGACTAGGGACTAGGGACTGGGGACTGGGGACTGGGGACTGGGGACTGGGGACTGGGGACTGGTGAAGAAGGGCCCAGTCCCCAGTCCCAATCCCTATCCGGGCCTGCTCATGTCTGCCGCGATGGCGGCCAGCGCGAAAGCGACCGAGCGTTCGCCGAAGCTGAAAACGATGCCAACGCCGTCATCGGCGAGGCTGCGCACCTCGCCGGCGATCGTGCCGGCATCGGGATGGCGCAATTCGACGATCGCGCCGAGGGGCGGACGCGCGTTGGTCTCGAGGAAGGCGCCGCCGGCGTTGATCTCGCGCAGGGCGGCGGGGGCGGGCCGGTCGGCGATCAGCATGCACATCCGCCGGCGGCGCCAGCGCGTCGCCATCAAGGTGCGGCTTTCCAGACTCTTCGGCGCCCCCAATTCCACCTCCCAGTTTTGGGACGTGGCTTAGAACGGCGGCGCAAAGA
>JAFAZM010000393.1 GCA_019239785.1 Sphingomonadaceae bacterium | reverse complement strand
CCAAGGTTGGGGTCGAGGGTTCGAATCCCTTCGCCCGCTCCAGTATCCGCGCCGCTGTGCGTTTGAACCCTCCAGGTCTTTGTTGGCGCTCCGTCCTGCCGGACTACGCGCTGGTTCGAATCCGTTCGCCCGCGCGTATTTGTTGTCGCGCCGGCTGGCGGACGCTTCGCTGCGCCAGCAGCAGGGTGCGCATTGCGCACCCTGCCCGTGGCTCACTCGGCCGCAATCACGTCGCTCGACGGCGGCTGCGGCGGCGGATCGTTGGCTGCCACCTGGTTGCCGAGCATCGCCACGCCCTTCTCCGAGAGCAGCATGCCGATCAGCGCCTGGAAGGCGCCGCTGCCCTGGCCGCCTTCGGCGCCGCCCGTGTTGATCTGGACGCGCGGGACGATGTCGACGCCCGATTTCTCGAGCGCGTCGGCGAGCCGTTCGATCACCTGGCGGGTGAGCTGATATTGCGCGCCGCCCGAGGCCGCCGCCTGCTTCTCGATCGTCTCGGCGGTGGCGAGGCCGGTGCGGGTGATCCGCTCGGCTTCCGCGCCGGCGAGCGCGATCGTCTTGGCCGCCTCGCCCTCGCCGACGATGCGGATGCGGTCGGCCTCCGCCTTGGCCAGCGTGCGGGTCTGCTCGGCCTCCTGCGTCGCGCGCTTCACCGAGGCCTTGCCCTGATTCTCCTGGACGGTGATCGAGAGCTCGGATTCGGTGATCGCGGTCTGCTGGTGGGCGCGGGCCTGCGCCTCGCGCAGCTCCTTCTCGCCCTCGGCCGCGACCTTCTGCTTGGCATAGGTCGCGACCTGCTCCTCGGCGAGCTGGCGCTCGCGCAGCTGCTGCAGCACCTTCTCGATCTGGTCGTTGCCGGTGCCGGGCGCCGCGCGCGGCGTGCCGATCAGCACCTCCTGCAATTCCAGATTGTAGGCGCCGAACTTGGCGCGCATCTCCTGCCCGGCATGCTCCTGAATGTCGGAGCGTTCCTGCAGCAGCTCGATCAAAGTATATTTCTGCGCGACGTTCTTGAAATAGGCCGAAACCATCGGATCGAGGGTCTGCTCGACCAATTTCTTGATGTCGCCGAACCGCTGCACGACGAGCGGCGCCTTGCGATAGTCGATATGGACGACCACCGAGAGCGGCAGGGTCGGCTCGAACGCATCCTTGGTGATCAGCGACACTTCGGAGAGGTTCTCGTCGAACTTGTGCTGTCCGGTCAGCTCCTGATCCCACTTCAGGATGAAGTTGGTGGTTGGGACGACGAGGATCCTGCCGGCATAGGTGTTGAACGCATATTTGCCCGGCAGCAGCGGCTCGCTCCAAACGCCGCGCGTGCCGCGGTCGACCAGCTCGCCATGGCGATATTCCTCGCCGGACGTGTCGGCGCCGCTGTCGCCGGTGTAGGAGATCACCACGCCGACATGGCCGACGTCGATGACGGTCTTCGGGACCATCTCGATCGTCGCGAACAGCCGGTTGATGAAATAGCTGCCCTCGACGAGCACCTGGAGCTGGCGCCCGCGGCGGCCGCCGGCGGCGATGAACTTCTCGGGATCCTGGAAGCTGTTGTGGAAGGTCGCCTTGTCCGCCTGGTCGGTGCCGACCTCGGGCGCGATGATCTGGTCCGCGGTCAGCGCCGGGCCGTCATGGACGGTGACCACGCCGATCTGGTCGGAGGCATCCTTGATCACGACCGCGAAGAAGCCCTGCCTTTCCTCGATCAGCGCCTGCATCTCGTTGAACAAGGCATAGTCGTTCGATTCGAGCATCAGGCCGTAGATGCGCTCGCGGGTGACGATGACGAACTGCGCCAGGTTGATCGCATAGGTGCCCTCGCGCAGGATCGTGCGCTGCGGCCCCTTCTGCCCGCCATTGGCGAGGAAGGCCGCGACGTCGAGGAAATCCGCGGTGGCCGCGTTGCTCGCCAGCGTCTGCGTCGGGCCGAGCGGCGCGCCGTCGCGGGCGAAGATATAGCCGATCTGCCCCTGCGGGATGGTGACCAGCGGCTGGCTGTGGACGCGATACTGGAACGGGATGAAGAAATGATAGCCCCCGCGCAGGACGAGCGGCTGATAGCCGGCTTCGCCGCCGAGCGCGATCAGGCCGGCGCTGATGGAGCCCTTGCGGCTCCACAGTTTCTCGACGACGGCAACGCGGTTGTTGCCGACATAGCGCACGGAGCGCGTGATGGTGAAAAGCACGGCGACGACAAGGCACACGACGGCCGAAGCGCCGAGCACAGTTGAGTCTATCATGTTGGTGAGGTGTCCTTGGGACCTTTAGACGAGCGCAAGATGCGCGCCCGATTCATATTTACGCCTGTTCAATCGGCTCCACCAGCGAAATCGGAATCGCCGTAGCGCAACTCGACATAGCGGGCGACGGTGCGCGCCTCGCTCTCCGCCTGCTCCCGCTGGACCGTCTCCAGCGCGTCCAGGCCCTGTCCGACATGGTCGATCGCCGCGCAGGCAAGATCGGCGATCTCCGCGCGCCCGTCCGCCTTCGCATGGGCGAGCGCGCGGACGGAGCGCTGGACGACCGCATCGAGGTCCGTGGAGAGCGATTGAAAGCGCGGATCGGCGTGGAGCCAGTGCCGCGTCAGCATCCGCTCCAGCGCTGCATCCCCTCCGGCGCCGAACTTGCCTTTGCCAAGCCGGACCGCGGCGGCCACGCGCGCCTCGGACCGCCGCGCCGGCGCCGCCGGATCGGCCGCCTCCCTGCGGGCGCGGCGCCAGAGGAGCAGCCGGTCGAGTCCGGCCGCGGCGAGCGACGCGGCCAGGGTCGCGCCCGCATAGACGAGCAGGAAGCCTCCGGAGAAGGGGAGCAGATCGCCGAGAAAGGCGCGGAACGCCTCCCCACGCAGCTGCCAGTCGACCAAGGCCGCGATCAGATAGGCCGGGATGATGAAATGGAGAAAGCCGCCGGCGACGAGGCGCCAGGGCAGGATCGGGCGTTCCTCGCCCGCCGCCTCGTCCGGATCGACGCTGACCATCGGCGCATTCTGGCACGACGCGGCACGAGGCTGCAATTGCCCGCGGCGCGGCGGACGCGGGATGCCGTCATGACGCCACTCCATGGCCGGCAATTCGTGCTCGCCCGAACGGGCCGCAGTCTTTCACCAAGCGCAGGGGCCAGGCTCATGCCGCGGCGATCAGCGCCCCGATCATCCAGCGGCGCACGTCGTCCGCCTCCTCGTCGCCAAGCCGCAGCACGTCCCTGCACACCACCATCCCCTCGGTGCCGATCACCAGCGCCAGCGCCCTGGCGAGCCGCGTGCGCCGGGCCTCGTCGACTTGCCCTGCCAGCGGCGCCAGCGCCGCCTCGATCAGCGGCACGCGGCGATTCTGGCGGGCAGGCGGCCCGCCAGCAGCGCCGTCGAGCCCCACCTGGAGCGAATGGATCAGCATCGTCCTGACCGCAGCCTCGTTGGCGCGGATCATCGCCTGCACCTCCGCGTCGGCCCGCTGCACCCGCGCCACGGCATCGCCGGACGGATCGCCGTCGAACATGTCCTCGCCGGGAAAGGCGAGGTCGAGCGCCGTCTCGACCAGCAGCGGCTCGATCCCGGCGAAATAGCGATAGGCGGTGGCGCGGGAGACCAGCGCCTCCTCGGCCACCTCCTCGAAGCTCGGGCGGCGGCCCTGCTTCAGCAGCCGCCCCGCCGCTTCGAGCAGGGCCTTGCGGGTGCGGCGGGCCTGGTTGGTGCGCAATGCGCCGGCATCGTCCAACATCAGGCGAGCTGCTGCTGGATCGCGGCGAGGTCGATCCAGACATTCTCGCGGGCGATGTCGCCGGCGTCGCTGAACTCGATCACGTGGAGCAGCCGGAACTCCAGCGGCCGCCCCTGTCCCTCGATCCCGAACGGCCGGCCCGGCGCGCGGCCGCGCCACGTGGAATCGTCGACCATGAAATTGTCGCCATAGAGGCGGCGCCGGCTCTCGACCTTCCCATCGGCGAGGTCGGCGAAGAGCGTTTCGTAGAACGGGCGCACCGCCTCGCGGCCATGAACCGGCCCGGTCGGCCAGCCGACGATGTCGTGCTCCACGCCTTCGGTCAAAGTCGCCATCACGCCTTCGACATTGTCGGCGGCCTCGAAGCCGAAATGCTCGTCCAGCTTCGCATCCATCTGCGCGCGGGTCAGCGCCATCTGCGTCCTCCTCTCTAAAGGTGAGCCCGACATAGATGAGACACTAGTCTCATGTCAAGATAAGTGTCTCATATCCGTGTGTCGCTCGGTCGAGTCCCGTTGCCACTGTGCGCTTGACCTTCTGCTACAAACGTAGCAGCATTCGCTTGGGCTCGTCTTTTGAAGGAAGAGCCGATGTGCGTGTATGACGAGTGCGGCAAACCGCGGCGGCGGGATGTTCTGATCATGGCTGCCGCAGGTGCCGCCGGACTGGCCGCGGGCGGCGCGCGCGCGACGGCGCCGAGCCGGTCTCACGGCACCGAGATCGACTTCCCTTCCCCGGTCGGCGCGGTCCACGCCTATCTCGCCACCCCTACGGGACGTGGCCGCCATCCCGCGATTCTCGTGCTGCACGCGCAGCTCGGCCTGCCGGCCTGGGCGCGCGCGGCGGCGGACGAGCTTGCCGCTGCCGGTTTCGTCGCGCTTGCGCTGTTCGGTTTCTCGCGCAGCCCGGGGCTCACCGAAGAGCAGCTTCGCGCCGACGGGCGCGGCGCGCGCAATTTCCTCTCCGAAAGCTATTTCCGGGAGGGGCAGCAGGAGCTGCACGGCGCGGTCGACTATCTGCACCGCCTGCCAGCGGTCCGGCGCGGTCCGCTCGGCGCGGTCGGCTTTTGCGGCGGCGGCATCCGCGGCGTCCGCTTCGCGATCGCCTCGCCCGCGATCGGCGCAGTGGTGTCCTTCTACGGGCCGCCAGCCCTTCCCGCACCGTACAGGAATGCCGCCGATCCGATGCCGGACCTCGTCGACGTCGCCGCGCAGCTGCGCGCCCCGCTCCAGATCCACTACGGCACCGCCGACTATGTGGTCCACGCGGCCGATGTCGCGCGCCTTGCCGAAATCGTGCGCGCAGCCGGAACGCCGGTCGAGGTCCACGCTTATGAAGGCGCCACGCACGCCTTCTACGGCAGCGCCGATCCAGCCGCCAATGCGGCCGCCACCGCCGCGGCGCGCCCGCGCTACCTGGCCTTCCTCCACGCGCGCCTGGGCTGAGCGAAACGCCGCCCCAGCGCGCCTCGCGGCATGCCGGCTGGCCTTTTCCGGCCGAGCCCCTATCTCGCCCGCCATGGCAGCGCCCGTCCTCGCTTATGAAAATCTCGGCCTCGTCCAGGGCTCCGGCTGGCTGTTCCGTGGCCTCGACCTGTTCGTCGGCGCCCGCGACCGGCTGGCCCTGATCGGCCGCAACGGCGCCGGCAAGACGACCCTGCTCAAATGCCTGGCCGGCCAAATCGAGACCGACGAGGGGCGGCGGACGATCCAGCCGGGCACCAAGGTGGTGCTGCTGGAGCAGGATCCGCCGGTCGCCGACTTCGCCACATTGCGCGATTTCGCGCTGTCCGGCCCCGCTGCGCCCCCGGCGCATCAGGTCGCCGCGATCGCCGACCGGATCGGGCTCGACCTCGACCGGCCGGCGGCGACCGCCTCGGGCGGCGAACGGCGCCGGGCGGCGATCGCCCGCGCGCTTGCCGCCGAGCCGGACGTGCTGCTGCTCGACGAGCCGACCAACCATCTCGATCTCGCCGGCATCGAATGGCTGGAGGATTGGCTCGGCCGCTATACCGGCGCCTTCATCGTGATCAGCCACGACCGCACCTTCCTGAAGCGGCTGACCCGCTCTTCGCTCTGGCTCGACCGCGGCACCCTCAGGCGAGCGGAGGTCGGCTATGGCGGCTTCGAGGCCTGGACCGAGCAGGTCTATGCCGAGGAGGCGCGCGCCGCCGAGAAGCTCGACGCCAGATTGAAGCTGGAGCTGCACTGGCTGCAGCGCGGCGTCACCGCCCGGCGCCGGCGCAACCAGGGCCGGCTCGCCAAATTGCACGAGATGCGCGCGGCCCGGGCGGCGATGCTCGGCCCGGCGGGCACCGCAAAGCTCGGCCTCGAGAATGACGAGGTCCGCACCAAGATGGTGATCGACGCCGAGCACGTGACGAAACTTTATGGGGAGCGCGCGATCGTCAGGGACTTCACCCTGCGCATCCAGCGCGGCGACCGGATCGGCGTGGTCGGCGCCAACGGCACCGGCAAGACCACCCTCCTTAAGCTGCTCACCGGCGAACTCGAACCCGACGAAGGCAAGATCGTCCGCGCAAAGACGCTGACCGGGGTGATGATCGACCAGCAGCGCAAATTGCTCGATCCCGACAAGAACGTCCGCCAGGTGCTTGCCGACGGCGGCGACTGGATCGAGGTCAGGGGGCACAAGAAGCACGTCCAGGGCTATCTGAAGGAATTCCTGTTCGAGCCCGGCCTGGTCGACGCGAAGATCGGCTCGCTCTCCGGCGGCGAGCGCTCGCGGCTGCTGCTCGCGCGCGAGTTCGCGCGGCGCTCCAACCTGCTCGTGCTCGACGAGCCGACCAACGATCTCGACCTGGAGACGCTCGACCTGCTCCAGGAGGTGATCGCCGATTATGAAGGCACGGTGCTGATCGTCAGCCACGACCGCGACTTCCTCGACCGCACGGTGACGATCACGCTCGGGCTGGACGGCTCGGGCAAGGTCGACATCGTCGCCGGCGGCTATGAGGATTGGGAGCGCAAGCGCGCCAGGGCGCCGGTACGTGCTCCCGCGAAAGCGGGAGCCCAGACAAATGCATCCGTGCCTGTGGGCGAGCCGGCGCCGCCGCAGCGCCGCAAGCTCAGCTACAAGGATCAGCGCGACTACGATTTGCTGCCGGGGCGGATCGAGGAACTCGAGGCTGTGATCGCCCGCGACGAGGCGGCGCTCCACGACCCCGACCTCTACGCCCGCGACCCCGGCCGCTTCGCGGCGCTCACCGACGCGATCGCCGCCGCCCGGGCGGAGCGCGACGCCGCCGAGCATCGCTGGCTGGAGCTCGCCGAGGCTGCCGAAGCGCTGCAGGCCTGACGCGCCGCATGCTTCGCCGAGGAGCGCTTGACGCGGCACGGCGCCCGGCGCAGCTAACTCTCCCCGCTGGGGAGAGAGAGCGAAATGCGGAGAGGCTTGCCTGATATGCGAAATTGGACCTGGGGCGCGGCGTTCGCCCTGCTGCTGGCCTCCCCCGGGCCCCTGCTTGCGCAGGCCGTGCCGTCGCCCGCCGCCATGCCGCCCGCTCCGGCAGCCGCGCCGCCGGCGACCGCGCCGATCCCGCCGATCCATTACACCAGCCGCACGCTCGCCAACGGCCTGCGCGTCTATGCGGTGCGCGATCCGGGCAGCTCCAACGTCTCGGTGCAGGTCTGGTACAATGTCGGCTCGCGCGACGATCCGCGCGGCCGCTCCGGCTTCGCCCACCTGTTCGAGCATATGATGTTCAAGGCGAGCCGCAATCTCGTCCCCGAGCAGTTCGATCGGCTGACCGAGGATGTCGGCGGCTACAACAATGCCTCCACCAACGACGATTACACCAATTATTACGAGGTCGTCCCCGCCAACCATCTCGAGCGGCTGCTCTGGGCCGAGGCGGAGCGGATGGGCTCGCTCGTCGTCCAGCAGGATTTCTTCGCCTCCGAGCGCGACGTGGTGAAGGAGGAATATCGCAGCCGCGTCCTCGCCGCGCCCTACGGCAAGATGTTCTACCTCTATTTTCCCGAGATCAGCTACGACGTGCTGCCCTACGGCCGGCCCGGCATCGGCAGCATCGCCGATCTCGACGCGGCAACGATCGAGGACGTGCGCGCCTTCCACGCCACCTATTACCGGCCCGACAATGCGGTGCTGGTCGTCGCCGGCAATTTCGATCCGGCCCAGCTCGATCAGTGGGTCGACCATTATTTCGGCCCGATCGCGCGGCCGGCCGGGCCGATCCCGCGGGTCACCGTCGAGGAGCCGGTGCGCAGCCAGGCGCGGCATTACACCGTCTACGAGGCGAACACGCCGCTGCCCGCTGTCCTCCTCTCCTACCCGGCCCCACCCGCGGGCAGCGCCGACGCTGCGGCGATGGAGGTGCTCGACGGCGTGCTCTCCACCGGCGACAGCTCCCGGCTGCACGACACGATGGTCTATCGCGACCAGGTCGCCACCCAGGCCAGCTCCTATGTCGACACGAAGCGGGGCCGGGGCAATCTCGCCGTCTATGCGATCCTGGCCACCGGCCACACGCCGCATCAGGGCGAGGCCGGCCTGCGCCGCGAGGTCGCGCGGCTGCGCGACACCCTGGTCACTCCGGCCGAGCTGCAGGAGGCGAAGAACGAATTGCTCACCACCGAGCTCGCCCAGCGCGAGACGGCCGACGGCCAGGCCTCGGCGATCGCCGAGGCGGTGGTGCTGCGCGGCGATGCCGAGGCCGCGAACCGCCGCCTCGAGCAGATCGCCGCGGTGACTGCGGAGGACGTGCAGCGCGTCGCCCGGACCTGGCTCCAGGACCAGCGCAGCGCCGCCTTGCTCTATCTGCCCGAGGAGTCCCGCGGCAGCGCCCATGGCGACACGCTCGCGCCGGCGGCGACCCTCGCCGCCGCGCCTTTGGTGCCGCCGGCGAACGTGCCGCTCGTCCAGCCGGCGTCCGAGGCCGAACGCCAGGCGCCGCCGGCGCCGGGCCCGGAAGTCACGCCCGCGATCCCGGCGCCGGTCACCCAGCGTCTCGCCAACGGCCTGACCGTGATGACCCTGCCAAGCCACGGCGTGCCGATCGCCACGGCGATGCTGGTCACGCCGGACGGCGCCGCCGACGATCCGGCCGGGCGCGCCGGCCTTGCCGCGCTGACCGCCTCGGTGATGACCGAGGCGACCGCGTCCCGCTCCTCCACGCAGATCCACGCCGCAGCGGAATCGCTCGGCGCGTCGCTCTCCGGCTCGGCCGGCTGGGACGGCGGCCAGCTCAGCCTCACCGTGCGCAGCCCCGATCTCGCCTCGGCCGTCTCGCTGCTCGCCGACGTCGCCCGGAACGCCACCTTGCCGGCCGAGGAGCTGGAGCGGCAGCGCGCGATCGCCGCCGACGCGGTCCGGGTCGCGATGCGCGATCCCGGCGACGTCGCCGCGCAGACCGCCGCACGCGCGCTCTACGGCGACGCGCCCTACGGCCATCCCGCCGGCGGCACCGAAGCCTCGCTCGCGGCAATCAGCCGCGCCGACGTCCAGGGCGATTATCGTGCCGCCTGGCGGCCGGACAACGTCACCCTGATCCTCACCGGCGACGTCGATCCGGCGCAGGCGCTCGCCATCGCCCAGCGCAATTTCGGCGACTGGCAGCCCCACCAGGTGCCGGTGCACGCGCCCGCCGCCGCGCCGCCGCCGCCGCGGACCGACGTGATCCTCGTCGACATGCCGGGCGCCGGCCAGGCCGCGGTCACGGTGGCGCGCAATACGATCGCGCGCGCCGATCCGCGTTTCTATCCGGCGATCGTCGCCAATGCGGTGCTCGGCGGCGGCTACAGCGCGCGACTCAACCAGGAGATCCGCATCCGCCGCGGCCTCTCCTACGGCTCGGGCAGCAGCCTGGACGCGCGCCGCGCGCCGGGGCCGTTCACCGCCTCGACCCAGACCCGCAACGATGCCGCCGCGCAGGTGCTCGGTCTGATCCTCGCCGAGATGCGCCGATTGGGCGCGGAGCCGGTGCCAGCGGCGGAGCTCGCCGCCCGCCGCGCCTCGCTGACCGGCGAATATGGCCGCAACGTCGAAACCACGTCCGAACTCGCCCAGCTCGTCGCCTCCTACGTCCAGCGCGGCATCGATCCGGCCGAGCTGCAGCGCTACCAGCCGTCGGTGAGCGCGGTGACCCCGGCCCAGGTCCAGGTCGCCGCCGGAGAGCTGCTCGCGCCCGAGGGCGTCACCATCGTCATCGTCGGCGACGCGGCGCAATTCCTGCCGGCCCTGCGGCGCGATCACGCCAACGTGACGGTGATCCCGATCGCCGAGCTAAGGCTGGATCGGGCGAATTTGCGGTAAATCGCGAAGAACAAGAAGAAGACCCTCATCCCAACCTTCTCCCGCGAGCGGGAGAAGGGGTGTGCCGGCGCTTCCCGTCTTACCCTCTCCCGCTCGCGGGAGAGGGCAGGGTGAGGGTCTTGCGAAGCGAAGCTTCGCGCGCTGCATCAGCAGCGCCTCTCTTCAGCTCGCCTGCGCTTGCGCCAGCCTGCGCCTGATGTCCGAATCGCTCGGCGCCCCTCGCGCCGCCTGCTGGAGCAGCATCAGCCCCTCGGCGCGCCGCCCGCTCTTGAACAGCAGCCAGCCGAGCGTGTCGGCGGTGGCCGGATTGTCGCGGTCGAGGGCCCAGGCGTGGCGGGCGAGCGGGATTGCGCGGTCGAGGTCGCCGCTCTCCGAATAGGCCCAGGCGAGATTGTTGAGGATGGTGGCGTCGTTGTTGCCGATCCGCTGCCGCAGGCCCTCGTAAATGTCGATCGCGAACGGCCAGTTCTGCTGCTGCATCGCCCGGCCGCCGAGCAGGATCAGGCCGGGCACGCTGCGCGGATTCTGCTGGACGAACAGGTTGAGGACGGCGTCGGCGGCATCGGCCTGGTTCGAGCGCTGCAAGGCCTCGATCAGCCGCATTGCCACGCCTTCGGTGAAGGCGAGGTTGGCGGCGCGGCGATACTGGTTCGCGGCGCCGGCATAGTCGCCGCCGATCTCGAGCGCGTCGCCGACCAGGACGTGGACGTCGGGCACGCCGGGATTCTCCGCCTGGAGCCGGCGGGCGCGGCCCAGCGCCTGGTCGCGCTGACCCCGGGCGAGCAAGGCGGAGATCAAGCGGATCTGCGCCGGCCCGTCGGCGGGATGCGCTTCGGCGGCCTGGCGGGCGGCGGCGAAATCGGCTTCGCTGAGCGGATCGAGCGCGGCGAGCGCGCCGGGCTGCGGCCGGGCCGCGCGGGCGAGGTAGAGCGAGGCGTTGGCGCTGTCGCCGAGCCGGGCGAGGGCGCGGCCCATCAGGGAGAGGCTGTAGGAATCGGCGTCCGGCATGTCGGCGATCGGCCGCAAGGTGACGACGGCATTGGCGGCGTCGCCCATCCGCCATTGCGCGGCGGCGAGCAGGCGGCGGGCGCGGCGGTTGCCGGGCTGGTCGGCGACGAGACCGGCCAGGCGCCGCGCCGCCTGCTCCTCGTTGCCGGTCTGGAAGTCGATCGCGGCGAGCAGCAGCCGGCCGGCCGGCGTGTCGTCATAGGCGCCGTGGGTACGGTCCATCAGCCGCCGGGCGAGGTCGAAATTGCGGGCGCGCGCGGCAAGCACCGCTTCGAGATAATAAGCGGTGGTGTTGCCGCCGGTCAGCCGGTGCGCCTCGCGGGCGTCGGCGAGCATGTCGCTCATCCGGCCCATGTCGCCATAGGAGATGGCGCGCTCGATCCGCGCGTCGACATTGCCGCCATCGATGTCGAGCGCCCGGTCGAACCAGGCGATTGAGGCGGCGAGGCCATATTGGCCGCGGGTGAGCACGCCGCGCAGCACCAGAGCCTCGACGTTGCGCGGGCTCGCGGCGACGGCGCGGTCGGCCGCCTCGAGCGCGCCGGCGACGTCGCCGTTGAAGCGGCGGAAGCGGGCGACATCGGTCCAGACCGCGCCGTCCTGCGGCGCCAACACCAGCGCGCGGTTGAAGGCGGCGGTCGCATTGCCGCCGTCGCCGAGCGCCATGTAGGCGCGGCCGCTTATGCGGTCGGCATAGGCCTCGTTCGCGGGCGTTGCGCCTGCCGCCTCGGCAAGCGCGGCCCGGTTGTCGCCCTGGAGCAACTTGGCATGGGCGAGCAGGTGCGCGGTGTCGGCCGCCGCGGCGCCGGACTGGCGCGCGCGCATCACCTCCGATTCGGCCGCAACGCCGTCGCCGAGCGCGAGATCGACCCGCGCTTGCATGATCCGGGCGGCGCGGTCGTTGGGGTCGGCCTGCAGCGCGTTCAGGAACTCGACGCGCGCGGTGCGGACGTCGCCGGCCTCGAACGCCGCCATGCCGCGTTCGTAGGGCGTGCCGGACTTTGCCGCGCAGGCGGCGAGCGCCAGGGCGAGAACAATCGGAGTCATCCCGGCGAAGGCCGGGACCCATGAACTCCGATTGCGATAGGCGCGCGATGCCGCCTTCGCCCAATCCGCTGGCACAGTGTTCATGGATCCCGGCCTTCGCCGGGATGACGTGAACGGGACGGGGCGGCGTCGCCTGCTCACGCCTGCAACCCATATTGCTTGAGCAGATCGTAGAGCGTCGGCCGGCTGATCCCGAGCAATTTCGCGGCGCCGGAGATGTTGCCGTCGGTCTGCGCCAGCGCCTTGCGGATCACGGCCCGGTCGGCGGTCTCGCGCGCGGCCTTGAGGTTGACCGGCAGGCCGTCCGCAGCCGGCGCGGCGAGATCGAGATCCTCGGCGGTGATCAGCTTGCCGTCGGCCATGATCACCGCGCGCTTCAGCCGGTTCTCGAGCTCGCGGACGTTGCCGGGCCAGGACCAGTTCTCGATCGCGCTCAATGCGCCCGGCGCGAAGCCCTTGACCTGAGGGTTCATCTCGGCGGCGAAGCGCGCAAGGAAATGCTTGGCGAGCAAAGCCGGATCGCCGTGCCGCTCGGCGAGGCTCGGAATCCGGACCACGATCTCGGCCAGCCGGTAATAGAGGTCCTCGCGGAAGCTGCCGGCGGCGATCATCTCCTCCAGATTCTGGTGGGTCGCGCAGACGATCCTGGTGTCGACCGGGATCGGGCGCCGGCCGCCGATCCGCTCGATCACCCTTTCCTGTAGGAAGCGCAGCAATTTCACCTGCAAGGGCAGCGGGATGTCGCCGACCTCGTCGAGGAACAGGGTGCCGCCATGGGCGAGCTCGATCTTGCCCTCGGTGGTCTTGATCGCGCCGGTGAAGGCGCCCTTCTCGTAGCCGAACAATTCCGCTTCGAGCAGGTTCTCGGGGATCGCTGCGCAGTTGATCGCGACGAAGCCGCCGCCGCGGCGCCGGCTGGTACGGTGGACGCCGCGGGCGAGCAATTCCTTGCCGGTGCCCGAGGCGCCGAGCAGCATCACCGAGACATCGGTATTGGCGACCCGCTCGATCGTCCGCGCGACCTTGGTCATTTCCGGCGCTGCGGTGATCATCGAGCCGAGCACGGTGCGGTCCTCGCCGACCTTGCTCTCCAGCCGCCTGTTCTCGCCCTCCAGCTCGTGCAGCTGGAAGGCACGGCGGACAATCAGGCCGAGCTGGTCGATGTCGACCGGCTTCTGGTAGAAATCATAGGCGCCGGAGGCGATCGCCCTCAGCGCGCTTTCGCGGGCGCCGTGGCCCGAGGCGACGATCACCTTGGTGTCGGGCTTCAGCGTGAGGATCGTCTCCAGCGCGGCGAAGCCCTCGGTGACGCCGTCCGGATCGGGCGGCAGGCCGAGATCGAGCGTGACCACCGCCGGCTCGGCCGAGCGGACCAGGTCCACCGCGGCGTTGCGGTCCGAGGCGACCAGCACCTCGTAATCGTCATAGGCCCAGCGCAGCTGCCGCTGCAGCCCCTCGTCGTCCTCGACGATCAGCAAGCGGGGCTTGGGAAAATGAGCAGGGGCATTCATGCGCGCATCCGTTCGTAATAGGCGGCGGCGCGATCCGCGGCCGCCGGCAGGTAAAGGGTGAATCTGGTGCCCTCGCCTTCGCCGCTCTCGACGTCGAGGCGGCCCCCCATGGCGAGGATCAGGGCCCGCGCCTCATGGGCGCCGATGCCGAAGCCGGTTTCCTTGGTCGAGACGAAGGGCTGGAAGAGGCGGTCGCGGACGAAGGCGACGGACATGCCGTGGCCGCGGTCGATCACCTCGACGGCGACGTCGCCGCCGCTCTCGAAGACGTGGATGTCGACCGGCGCGCCCGCCGGGCTCGCCTCGATCGCATTCTGGACCAGATGGCCGAGCGCCTGCTCCAGCCCCGCCGGATCGACCTTGGCGACCAGAGCGGCGTCGCCGCTGACCCGGACCGGATGCTGCCGTCCCTTGCTCCCGGCGATCGTCTCGGCCAGCGCGTGGACTGCGACCGGCCGCGGCGGATCGGCCGCGCGCGCGGCGCTCGGCGAGAGGCGGGCGAGCAGGTCGTTCATCTTCTTCACCGAGCTTTGCAGCGT